>JBMTCD010000053.1:0-17529 GCA_049430545.1 Luteolibacter sp. | reverse complement strand
ATGAACGCATCCAAGCGTTCGAATTGCCCAAGAAAGCCAATCGTTCACGGGCCACCCGCTCCGATCCCGCCTTGGCGGAATTTGAGGCGCAGGCCATTGGCGTGATCCTCGAGATTGAGACGTTCGACACGGCGGCGCACGTCTTCCGGCGCACCGGCCTTGTCCTGCTCGGTGTCCCACGGGCCGGACCAGGTGATGCTGCCTTGCGGGTCGCGCACGGTGACTTCCTTGCCGCCCTCAATGGACTTGATCTCGATGCTTCCCTCCTCATCCATGAGTCGGAAAGTGGTGCCATGGTTCATGCGGATGCGGCCTGCCTCGGGGTGGTCCGGCATCTCCTCCACCATTTGGCGCATGCGGTCCTGCAAGTCACGCATTGCCTGGTCAATATCGGCCGGGATGTCGTGAATGCCTTGACCGAAGCCGGGCATGGGCTCGCCCGGCTTGCCTTCCAGCATGCGGCGCACACGCTCGGCGAACGGATCGGCAATGCCGTCGAGGTTGAGCTGATCGAGGGGCCGGACGGCGGGGCCGGCAAGATCGGCCGGGCGGTTTCCCAAAGTGGCGTCGAGCTTTTGTTGCTCGCCGCGACGGATGAGGTCGAGATGAACGGCTTCGCCCGGCTTGCATCCCTGGATGGCGGTGGTGAGATCATCGGCGCAGGCCACCGGATCGCCGGCGAAACGGGTGATCACGTCGTGCACTTCGAGTCCGGCCTTGGCGGCGGGACTATCGGGCATGACCGCGCGCACGATAATCCCGGATCCGGCATCCAGCCCGAGGTGCGCGGCGAGCATTTCGGGCACTTGTTCGGCGACGACACCCAGGTAAGCGCGCGCGGGAGCGGGATCCTCCTGTGGGCCTGCGGCCTCACCGGCCGGGGCCAGCTCGGGTGGCGGTGGCGCGTCGTCGGGCGGGGCCTCGATGGCGATCACTGGCGAGGCGAGCAACACGGCCAGCGACGGTGTGATGGCGATGCGGAAAGTCATGGTGAGGCGATTTGCAATTTGACGGTTGATCAACGGCACAGGATCGGAAAATTGTCTTTCGAAAAAATTCTCAATCGGTTTTGGCTGGCACGATGAGGTATTCAACACACGGTTTTTCGACCTGATAAGTCCTGCCTTGGGCGTCCTTGAGGGTGACCTGATCGCGGTAAACGAACTTGAGGACACGGTGCGGGCGGTTGCTGCCCTGCAGGATGACCCCTTCATCGGTGGCTTGGCTGAGGCCACGATTCAGCCCGGCAGGAGTGAGACCAGAGGACATCATCGGAGAGACTGGAGAAACAACATCTTCTGACGTGAAGCGGGTTTCAGTGGCGAGCGGATCGCCTGAACGGGAACCCAGCGGCACGAGCCATCCGGCGACCGCGCCCATCAGGGCGACCGCGGCGGCGGCGGCGAGCCATCTGCCGCCACGGCCGGACCTTGGCCTTGCGGGCTCTGCGGGCTCTGCGGCCATTGCGGCCATTGCGGCCGGGAATGGGAGGATTTTCGGCGCAGACTTGGGAAACGGCAAATCCATCACCTCCGCGAGCAGGCGTTCGGTCATGACAGGGTCGAGCGGCAACCGCGCTTCGGCACGGACTTCGTGTTCCAATCCGATTTCGAGCGGGCTGATGAAATCCCAAGTGCCGTCGGCGCATTGTTCGAGGCGCTCCACAAAGTCACCAGCGAGCGTGGCCGGGCGGAAGGCGCGCAATTCATTTTCAAAATCCGTGAGGTCGTCGGGCATGTGGTGCAAGAGATGCGGTCGGTTTCGGATGGGTTTGGTAAGGGTCAGATCGAGATATCCCCCCTGCGGCGAGCGCCCTTGAGGCTGCGCTTGAGGGCTTCAAGTCCATAGCGATACCGGGAGGCCGCAGTGTTTTGAGAAATGCCGAGGGTTTCCGCGATTTCGGCGAATGTCCGCTCGCCCCAGATTTTCATGACGATGACTTCGGCGAATTTTTCCGGCAATTCCTTGAGTTTCGCCTCGAGTTGCCCGCGCGTCTCGTCGTCTGACGAGACGCTGTCGAACCATGGGTGGAACGACTCGTGGCTCGCCTCCTCCTCGTCATGACCCACGGTGTCCTCGCGGCGCTTGCGGCGGTCATCCTTGCGGCTGAGATCGATGGCAAGCCGGCGGATGGTGGTGTAAAGATAAGGCTGCCAGGCCTCGGTGCCGCCGACGAAGTCGTCGGCGCGGATTTTTTCCACCAATTTGACGAATGCGTCCTGCAAGATATCCTGGGCGTCCTCGTAGGAGCGCGTCTGTTGGCGTGCGAAAAGGAACATTTTGGGGCCATGGGTCTCGATCCACTCGCGCCATTCGGATGCGGCGGTGGATCGAACCTCTTCGACGGGGGTCAATGGCGGCATGGTGGGATCAATCTTCATCATGCAAGCGGTGGCTGGGCGGGCATTTGTCTGGCGAAACGCATGCCGGCGGCGAAAACTTCCGCGCCGGACTGAGATAATACGATTTCCTCCGCAACGCCAGTCTTGGCCGCGGGCATTGACACGGCGGCGGCCGGGCCTCCACCCTCCACCCATGTCACGTTTTGCCAACAAGATCGCGGTGGTCACCGGCGGTGGCCGGGGAATCGGCCAGGAAATCGCCCGCAAACTGGCCGCCGAGGGTGCCAAGGTGGCCGTGGTGAGCCGCAGCGAATCGAGCTGCGGCAAGGCCGCGGAGGAAATCAATGCCGAGTGTCCCGACGCGGCCAAGGCCTACGCCGTGGATGTGGCCGACCACGACGCGGTGCAGGCACTCGCGAAGAAAATCGCCGACGAACTCGGCCCGGTGAACATCCTGGTCAACAACGCCGGTGTCACCCGCGACACGCTGCTGATGCGCATGAAGGAAGAGGACTGGGACACCGTGCTCGACACCAACCTCAAGGGGGCCTTCAACACCGTGAAGGCTTTCATGCGGTCGCTGATGAAGGCCGAGGACCCGCGCATCATCAACATCGCATCGGTCATCGGCCTCATCGGCAACGCCGGCCAAACCAATTACTCCGCGAGCAAGGCGGGCCTGATCGGCTTCACCAAGGCGGTGGCGCGCGAACTCGCCGGCCGCGGCGTCACCTGCAATGCGGTCGCTCCCGGATTCATCACCACCGACATGACCGGCGAGTTGTCCGATGCCGTGAAGGAAGCGGTGCTCCAGAAAATCCCGCTCGGCAGCTTCGGTGAAACCGCCGACATCGCGGAAATGGTCGCCTTCCTCGCCTCCCCCGCCGCCCGCTACATCACCGGCCAGGTCATCGCCGTCGATGGCGGCATGACGATGTGATGCCGGCTTTCAGCATTCAGCTTTTACCCCACATGGACCTGATACTCCTGCGGCACGGCAAGGCGGAGGATTTCCACAAGGACGGCGACGCCTCGCGAGAGCTGGTGGAAAAAGGCCGGGCGCAGGCGCGCAGGGCCGGCAAACTGCTGTTGCGCTCGAAGTGGCGGCCGGAGATCGTGCTCACCAGCCCGCTGGTCCGCGCCCGCCAGACGGCCGATGCATTCTGCGCGGCCGCCGAACTCCCCGGCGCGGTGATCCAGGGCTGGCTGGCCTGCGGGATGTCGCCCGAACGCGCCATGCAGGAACTCGCCGGCTTCGGCGAGTTCAGCCGCGTCGCCATCGTCGGCCACGAACCGGATTTCTCGAACCTCGTCGAGTGGATCCTCGGCGTTGCCGGCGGCGGCGTGACTGTCAAAAAAGGCGCGCTTGTCTGCCTCGCCATCCAGCCGCCATCGCGCCATGGCACGCTGCGCTTCCTCATCCCGCCGAAACTGGCGGATGATATGGAGTGAGCCAAGACCGCTGTCTTGCACCGTCGGGGAGTCGTGGCAATATGTCGGTCATGAATCCCGATGAATCGCACATGATGCGCGCCATCAAACTGGCGCGTCTGGGCATGGTATTGCTCCGCGATTACATGGCCATCCCGGGCCGGCGGCTTTATTGAGCGCGAAACCCGGAAAAACGGCGCGCTTCCGCTGGCCGCTTGACGTGTGAGGAGTGGCGTGCGGAACATCCCGGGCATGGCATGGCGCATCGACGAGGCTGTCACCCACGGTGAGATCGACAACACCGTGGAGGGACGCACCACCGGACGGATCTGGCTGTTGGGACGCACCGAGCCACTGGAACTCGATCTGGATGGCGATTGCTGGCGGGACCTGGCCGGCACCCGGCTGCGCTTCGCAAACCCCTCGCCCAGGCTGCAATGCGATTTTTCCCCGCTGCACACACGGCAGCAAGGCGTCGTCGGCGACATCACCGCCTCGCGCAAGAGCCGGGTGGCCTCGGTGGACGACGACGAGTTCAACCGCCTGCACGAAAACGGTGACGAGATCCCCTTTGCGTGGAAAAACACGCTTTATCTCGAATGGTTCAGCGATGCGGACAGCCGGGTCTTGATCGAGTCCGCGGGCTACCAGTTGGAGGTTTCCCCGCACCAATGGCGGATGGATGAGGATGCCGAGGAGGCTCAGAAACTGGCCAACCTCCAAGCGATGCGGGATTCCATGGCACAGGTGATCCGCCGGCGGGAACCCTCGCCATCCGACGAAAAGTATCCGGACGAACTCAACGAATTCGAGTGGGAGGAACGCCTCAAGGAATCCGACCGCCTCACCGACGCCTACCAGGAAGTTCTGGAAAAATACATGGACGATCCCGGCAGCGAGCAAAAGGAGGCCTTTGTGATGGGCTGGGACGGACTGCTCGATGCGATGGCCAGCCGCGACGAGGCGAACGACGACGAGTTGTTCGATGACATGGATTTCGAGTTCGACGCCGAGGATTTCGCGGACCCGGACGATGGGGAACCGGACGACTGCGAGGAATCCGACGGCGATCCGTTCGGCCGGGCCCGGAGTCATCCGCTGCAGTCCGAGGCGCAGGAACTGGCTTTGCGGGCGATGGATGTGATGCCCGGCGACAAGGGACCAGGCACCACCGAATACAAGCTGGTTTCCAACCTGCTCCAGGTGAGCGGCAAGCTGGCCGCCGCGCTCAACGACCGCAGCAGCGGCTACGAGCCGGAAACCGGCTACGTGCTTGCAGTCCTCAAACGCTGCCTCAACTGGCTCAACGAGGCGATCGCCGCCTGCCAGCAGCTCATCGATGCCGCGGAGGATGACGACCAACGCGCCGCAATCGCCCATATCCGCACCACTGCATTCGGAATCCGCGACGGCATCACCGATCTGCGCCGGCAGATGAAGTGAGCGGGAAAAACGAACGGGAAAGATGGCAACAGAGCGGGGACTGAAGACCGCGCTCGGTTGCGGGAATGATCACAATTCCACCGGCCGGCCTTGTTCCACGCTTTTCTCCTCTGCCTCGCAGATTTCGACGGCGGAGAGGCCGTCCTCGGCGGTCACGACGGATGGCGCGCGGCCCTCGCGGATGCATTCGACGATGTGGCGCAGCTCGCGGACGTAGCCGTCCTCGTCGCCGATATCGACAGTCTCGGCGGGCTTGCCGTCCTGATAGAGCTTGAGCGCTTCGGGGCCGCGGGAGATGTCGTAGTCGGCCGTGGCGTTCTCGAAGTTGACGGTGTATTTCATGGTGAAGGGATAGCCCTCACTCATGATCCAACTGCCTTCCGCGGTGACGATGGCGCCACACGCGACCTGATATTGCGTGACCACATGGTCGATCGCGCCGGAGAAGCGGGTGCGGCCGCTGCTGAAGACGGCTTGCGGACGGCCGAAACAGTGTTGGATGAAATCGGTGTCGTGGATGTGGAGGTCGAACAGCGCGCCGCCGGACTCGCCGCCCTTGAAGTAATTGCCGCGGCTCCAGCCGGGAGGCGATGAAACACGGCGGAAACGCGCGGCGAGCACCTTGCCGTAGGTGCCGGCGTCGATGGCCTGCTTGAGCCAGTCCCATCCGGGCCAGAAGCGGATGCACATGGCGGGCATGAAATGGCCGGGGGATGCGGCGGCGGCCTCGACGATGCGGCGGCAATCGCCGCTGCTGCGCGCCATCGGTTTCTCGCAAACGACATTCTTGCCGGCGGCCAGCGCGGACAGCGAGATCCGGACATGATCGGCGGTGGGCACGCAGATGTCCACCAGGTCAATGTCCGGATCGGCGATCATGTCTTCCCAGTTTTCGTAAAACCGGCAGCCGTCGTCCACCCGCAGGGCGTCGCCATCGGTGATGTTGCCGCCCACGCCGGGCAGCACGCCGTCCACCGGTTTCTTGAATGCGTCCGAGAGCGCGGCGATGCGCACACCGGGCAGCTTGCGGTAGGACTTGATGTGGACCATGCCCATGAATCCCAGTCCGATCACGCCGACATTGACTTCTTTCATGATATCCTTGTTTACGAGGTTGAGGGATCAGGCGCCGAGGCCGAGGACGAAATCGCGGGCGGTGCGGATGTCCGCGGCGCGTTGGTTGCCGGCTTCGCGTTCGATGGCGAGCTTGCCGTCGTAGCCGGTTTCGGCGAGGCAGGCGAAGAACGCCTTCCAATCGACCTCGCCAGTGCCGGCGGGAACCTCCTCGCCCCAGGTGCCGGGAACCTTGGTCATCACCGCGTCCTTGATGTGGCATTGCTTGAGCCACGGGCGCAGCGTGCGCAGGGCGGCGATGGGATCGCCCTTGGCATAGAGAATCATGTTGGCGGGGTCGAAATTCACGCCGACGTTCGGCATCGCGAGGTCGGTGAGGAAACGGGCCAGTGTTTCGGCGGTTTCCTGGCCGGTCTCGAAGGCGAGATCAATGCCATGCGCGGCGAAGAGATCGGCGACGAGCACGATGCGGCCGCGCAGTTTCGCGTAGCCGGGGGCGGACGGTTCGTGCGGCAGGAAACCGGCGTGGAAAGTGACGAGCGGCAGTTTCAATTCCGCGGCGATGGCGGCGACGGCCTCGATGTTGCGCAGGTTTTGTTCCCAGGTCGCATCCGGAACGATGCCGCCGGTTTCCTTGATCGTTTCGAGCGTGCTGTAGTCCTCACCCAAGGTGCCGAACATGCCGGAGACGATTTCCACGCCGGCCGTGCCGAGGAAGTTGGCCGTATCACCCCAAACGGCGGGGTTGTCACGCAGCGGATCGAGCGCGAGTTGGACACGCGGGATGCCAATCTCGGCGAGATGACGAGCGAGTTCGGCGGGAGAGGCGGGTTGCAGCGACCAACTGCAGACGGCAAGGCGTTCGGGTAATCCGGAGGAAATCATGATGAAAATGCTTGGAACGCCGCCAGCCTATCGGCGCAGCCGGTCTTGGCAAGGATGATGCCCGGCTCAGGCTTCGGCGGCACGGCTTCGAGCTTGGCGTGAAGCATCGCCTCCCCAGCGTCCGTGGCGGCGATGACACCGGCAGTTGGGTCGGCCGGATTCTCGCGGGCAGCGTCAGGCGGCAAATCAAAACGCAGCATTCCAATGCACGGCATGCAGCGGTGACATCCGCGCGATTTCGGATTTCCCATTCGCCGGGCTTTGGAGTTTCCTCCGCGGCATGCCGTTCTCGATGATCGTTGGGCTTGGAAATCCCGGGCGCCAGTATGAGGAAACCCGCCATAACGTCGGCTTCATGCTGCTCGACCGCCTGGCCGCCGCGTCCGGCGCGCTGTTCCAAGCCGCTCCGCGATGGCAGAGCCAACTCGCGAAACTCGCCGACGGCACCTTGCTTCTCAAGCCGCAGACTTTCATGAACCTCAGCGGCCGCGCGGTCCGCCAGGCGATGGCCTGGCACAAGTGGCCGCCGGAATCCGTTCTCGTCATTTACGACGACGCCGCACTGCCCCTCGGCCGCTTGCGTTTCCGCGAAAAAGGCACGGCCGGAGGGCACAACGGCATCAAGTCGTTGATCGAACACCTCGGCACCGATTCCTTTCCGCGTCTCAAGATCGGCATCGGCGCGAGCCGGCCGGGCCACATGACCGGCCACGTGCTGGGAAAATTCGCACCCGACGAGCGCCCGGTGCTCGAAAACACGCTTGCCACCGCTCTGGATGCCGTGCAGCTTGCGCTTTCCCAAGGAATCGCCGTCGCGGCGAACCGCTACCACTCCCACAATCCATCCACCCCAACGCACACCGATGAGCCGCAAATACCAAGGCCTGATCGTCCTCAACACGAAAGCCCATGAGGGCAGCATCGACGAACTCGTGACATCGATCTCGAAAGAACTCGAGGCCGAAGGAGCCAAGCTCGACCAAATCACCCAGCTCGGGCGCCGCAATTTCGCCTATGCCTCGAACCACCTCGAAGCCGGCCACTACGTGAACTACTCGTTCGAAAGCGCTCCGGACACCATCAAACGCATCCAGAGCCGCCTCCGCCTCAACGACCACGTCCATCTCCAGCATTACCAGCGCGTATCCTGATTGTTCAAAAGAACATCTTTCTCCTTGCGCTCAAAACCCCAACCCGATACACCCACGCCATGGCCAATCTGAACAAAGTGATGCTGATCGGCAACCTGACCCGCGATCCTGAACTGCGCTACACGCCTGGCGGCAAGGCCGTGGCCGACATCTCCCTCGCTATCAACCGGATGTGGGTGAATGACCAGGGCCAGAAGCAGGAAGACACCACTTTCGTGGACGTCACCTTGTGGGGCCGCCAGGCGGAACTCGCCCAGCAATACCTCAGCAAGGGACGCGGCGTTTACATCGAGGGACGCCTGCAAATGGACACCTGGGACGACAAGGAAACCGGCAAAAAGCGCAGCCGCCTCAAGGTGGTGGGGGAAACCATGCAATTCCTGCCTGACGGCCGCGGAGCTGCGGGCGGAGCTGCTTCCACCGCGGGCGCTGGTGGCCAGACCCGCGCGGGTGGTGCCGCACCGCAGCAGCAATACTCCGGCCCAACGCGCGGCGGCAGCGCCGCGCCCGCTGAGGACTTCCAGGAAGAGGACGACATCCCTTTCTGATCCGCGCGAAAACCGCGTCTGCCATGCTTCAAGCAGCAGAGCCGCCGGCACGGCAGGCCTTTGCTTTTGCCGGTCCGGCCCGCCACCCATCGGCGGGAACTCACCGAAATTGCGGCTTCCAGAGCCCATCCGGGCCACCTAAAAAGCGGCATGCGCACCGCAGTTTACGCCGGCTCTTTTGATCCACCGACCAATGGCCACCTGTGGATGATCGAGCGAGGCCTTGAAATGTTCGACAGGCTCATCGTCGCCATCGGCAACAACCCGGCCAAAAGCTATTCTTTCAGTGTCGAGGAACGCCTGGAAATGCTGCGCGCCTCCACCGCCACCGCCGATCACCTCGTCATCGCCCATTTCGACAACCGGTATTTGGTCGATTACGCCCGCAAAATGGGAGCGAAATACGTGTTGCGCGGGATCCGCTCGCCCCACGACTACGAATACGAGAGGGTCATGCGCCACATCAACGCCGACATGGCACCGGAAATCACCACCGTGTTCCTGATGCCACCGCGCGATATCGCCGAGGTTTCCTCGAACATGATCAAGAGCCTCATCGGCCCAAAAGGATGGGAGGAAACCGTGCGCCGCTACGTTCCAAAACCGGTTTTCGCCAAGCTCAAGCCGGAGCCCCGCCCTGCCGTTGACAGCCGCCGAAAGGAGCCCTTGTAGCCGTTAGAAGTCTAACAAGACCAGCGACTTGCGGATTTTTCAAAATTCCGCTTATTTTTGCATTTTTTGGGTTGCCAATCTCTGAAACAGCGTTTTTTTGGTGCCAGCATTGCGATGTGCACCACGGTTGCGATCTCAATCTCCCCCGACCAGGAGCTTCTCGACATGATCACTGAATCCAGCCCTGAACAGGTCGGCAGATGTTTGCAACTATCCCCGAATCCAAGCACCAAAACACAGCCAAGCGCCGCCTGACACAGGCGGCTCTCACGGTTTATCTCACCATCGGCAGCATCCACGCGATGGAGGTGAAGCTGAAATGGAACGCCAATTCCGAACCGGACATTGCCGGCTACGTGGTCCATTACGGCACCGCCAGCGGGAAACTTGACCAGCTCCACTACACCGAGAATGTGACCGCCACCACACTGAGCGGCCTGGAACCGTCCACCACTTACTACCTGGCGCTCCAAGCCTACAATAGCTCGGGACTTTTCAGCGACCTGACCACGGAAATCATTCACACCACGCAGTCCGCGTCTTTCCTCGGCCTGACCATCCGCGACGAGGCGGGAAACCTGCTTTCCAATGACGGGCACGTGCTCGACCTCGGACAGGTGCGCCTCGGGGCAGTGGGTGTCGAGCGCGTGCTCACTCTGAGCAATGACGGCCCGGAAGCGATCAGCGGCCTGCGCTGGATCATCGAGGACGCGGGTGCGCGGAATTTCATCATCGAAGGCATGCCGGTGGTCGCCTTGGCCAATACGAACAGCAGTTTCGAGAATGCCTTCAACGGGTGGGCCAGCCAAGGCCAATTGCGCACCCGAGCCAGCGAGACCGCAAGCCATGGCAACCACTTGGTGGAATTCTCCCATGGCGAAGGCCCCAATGACGGTGTGCTGCAAACCAGTTTCCCAACCACCCCTGGAAATTCATACCGGTTGGAATTCGACCTCGGGGTCCTGAGCTACAATACCAGCCTTCAAAGGTTGAGCACCAACCTTTATGGGCAGGGGATCCTGCTCAGTGAAATCCTGACGATCCGGGGAATTGGCGCTGGGCAGACGGTCTGGGAACCGAAAAGCTATGAATTCACTGCGGATTCCGAGGTCACCACGCTGCGCTTTGCGGATGCTTCCGAAACCACCTCCGCCATTGATCTTCATCTCGACCACGTGAGGGTGATTGATCAGTCCGCATCCAGCGGCGGCGGAGGTCTTGCGCTGGCTGCAGGCAGCAGCACCACAATCGGCATCAGGTTCCAACCCACAAGCGAGGGTGGCCGAGGCGCGAAATTGCGCTTGATGCGCGATGGCGCACGCGAGGATGCCTATCACTTCGAGCTCCAGGCCGGTGGCGTCATGGGCTACGACCACTGGCTGGCGCTCAGAATAGCCGCAAACATGGCTGGCGAAGGCGGCGAAAATCCGCTGCTCGATTACGCCTTCGGCCTCCAACCGGACGAAACAACGGAGCGGCCGCTGTCCTACCTCAACGGCTCCGTCATCTCGCGCGGCAAGCCAACTGTCCTGGTGCCCGCCCAAACCGGTGGCGATTTTCGCGGTGTATTCGTGCGCAGGAAAGATCGCGAGATTGCGGGCGTGGTCTATCGTCCGCAATTCAGCTCCAATTTGCTGACTTGGCACGATGCCGATGGCTTGCCTGCGATTCTCGCGGACGATGGCGAGGTCGAAATCGTCTCGCTTCCGGGCCCGGGGGCGCTGGACGGCAAACCAGCCCGGTTTTTCCGCTTGGGCATCCTGCTGGCAACGGACACCTGAAACGCCTGCAAAGCCGCAGCGACGGTGAGATCGGGTTCTGATGCTAAAAACAACATGTCGGGGCCGTATCCCGCTGCTACGGCATCCCCTGCCCTTCCCATGAAAGCATCCCGGATTCTTGCCCGCCTTGTCGCCCCCTTGCTGATTTCATCAACCGCCATCACCGCGGAAGCCGCAGCTCCGCACGATGTGGTGGTCTATGGCGATGCCTCCGGTGGCGTCACCGCTGCGGTGCAAGCGGCACGGATGGGCAAAAAGGCGGTCCTCGTATCGCAATACGGCCATCTCGGCGGACTCAGCAGCAGCGGACTCGGATGGAGCGACATCGGCAACAACGCCATCCTCGGCGGACTGGCCCGTGAGTTCTACCACCGCCTCTACCGCCACTATCAGGACGACAAGGCATGGACACACGAGGCACGCGCCGATTACGGCAACGCTGGCCAGGGCGTGCCCGCGCTCGACCCGAAAACCGAACTCGCCTCCACCTTTGAACCGAAAGTGGCCGAATCGATCTTCGACGCCCTGATCCGGGAAGCCGGCGTGCGCGTCATCCGCGGCCGCCTCGACCTCAAGCGCGGCGTAATCAAGGAAGGCCGGAGAATCACCGGCATCCGCCTGGAAGACGGCAGCGTGATCGAAGGCCGCATGTTCATCGATGCCTCCTACGAGGGCGATCTCCTGCCCGGCGCGGGCGTATCATTTGTGATCGGGCGCGAAGCGAACTCCGAATTCGACGAAAAAGGCAACGGCATCACCGGCCCGCTGCCGAAAAACCAATTGCCCAACGGCATCGACCCCTACGTGATCCAAGGCGATCCCGCCAGCGGACTGCTGCCCGGCGTGAACCCGCACATGGGCGGCGAGGTGGGCGATGCCGACCACCGCCTGCAAGCCTACTGCTATCGCATGGTGCTCACCGATGTGGAAGCCAACCGCGTGCCGGTGCCCAAGCCGGAAAACTACAACGAGAAGGACTACGAAATCCTCTTCCGCGCCATCGAAGCCGGTCAAAAACACGGCTTCTTCAAATTCAGCATGATGCCGAACCGCAAGACCGACAGCAACAACACCGGCGGCATCTCCACCGACTTCATCGGCGGCAATCACGGCGACGGCTGGAACTGGGCGACGCTCGACCACGCCGGACGCGAGAAAGTCGCCGCGAAACACCGCGATTGGCAGCTCGGCCTCGTCTGGACACTCCAGCACCACTCGCGCGTGCCGGAAAAAATCCGCCAACAGCACCTGCCATGGGGCCTGCCCATGGATGAGTTCACCGAGAACGGCCACTGGCCCTACAACCTCTACGTCCGCGAAGCCCGCCGCATGCGCTCGGATTTCGTCATGACCGAAAAACACTGCCGCAACCAATTGCCCGTCGAGGATCCCGTCGGCATGGGGGCCTACACGCTGGATTCCCACAATGTCCAGCGCTTCGTCCACAATGGCATGGTGAAAAACGAGGGCGATATCCAGAGCCACCTCGGCGGCCGCGCCTACGGCATTTCCTACCGCTCGATCGTCCCGCGCGCTTCGGAATGCGAGAACCTGCTGGTCCCTTGGGCCCTTTCCGCCACCCACATCGCCTTCGGCTCGATCCGCATGGAGCCGGTCTTCATGATCCTCGGCCAAAGCGCCGCCACCGCCGCCTGCATGGCCATCGACGCCGGCCGCAGCGTCCAGGAGCTCTCCTACGAAACGCTGCGCCAACGCCTCATCGCCGACGACCAGCGGCTCGAGTGAGCCCCGCGCACCATTTCAGCCGCGCTTGGCGGAATCACTCACGAGAACTCCACTTGCTCATATAACTCGGCAAGCGGCAGGCTGGCCTCGATTTCCGGCAGCGGAATGACCGCATCGAGACCCGAGTGGGCTTCCACGGCGAAGCCTCCCTCGGTTTTGCGGCGGTGCACGACGGCGGCGGGAGCTTCGGATTCAGCGAGGATCAAGACCTTGAGCGATGGGATGGTCAGATAGGCATCACGTTTCTCGCCGAGATCGGTGCGGCGTGTGGAATCGCTGAGAACCTCAATGACCACCACCGGCTGGTCCTGGAAGTGATCGGTGGGAGGGTTCGGGTGACACACCACCAGCGCGTCCGGATAATAGAACCGGGTGTGATCCGGATACTCGATGCGCAACTTGGTGTCGCTGTTGAACGGCCGGCAGGATTTCCCGCGGAGCGGTGCGCCAAGTGCTAGCAGGGCATTCACCGCAATCGCATTGTGCTGGTTGCTGGCACCTGCCATGGCGTGAACGGTGCCGCCGAGGTATTCGTGCTTCACGTCGCTGAGTTCCTCGCCCGCGAGATACTCGGCGATGGAGATGGGGCTCGAATGTTTCAGCGCGGTCATGGAAAATGACTAGCAGGACATTGCGGCGTTGGCAACCGCATGGCTCAGATCGTCCCGTTGAGCTTGCGGCCGGTCCAGAAGATGCCGAGCAGGGTGATGAGGGCGGCAAGGGTGGCCCAGTGGGACCAAAGCGGGATGCGGGATTCGAGCGGGCGCGGTTCGGGCAGGGCATTGATTTCCTTCACGAGGTCGCCGAGCTGGGCCGGCTGGACGACGCGGCCGCGGGAAACGCGGGCCATTTCCTCGAGCACTTCGGGGCGCGCGGGTTGGCCGGTTTTTTCGATTTCCACGCCTTGGGCGAGCAGGGTGGTTTCGAGCGGCTTGTCCTCGGCTCCGCTGGCGGTGGCGCGGATTTTCCAGGCACCGGGCATGTCCACCTTGAAGCGGCCGCTGTAGGCACCCCAGGCGCTTTCGTTTTTCTGGAGTTCGATGCGGCTGGTGCGGCCGTCGGGCGCTGTCAGATCCACGGCCACGGTACCGGATTCGAGTGGCGCGCCGTTGGCGTCGAAGGCGTTGGCATTGAGGGTGACGGTGCTGCCGGGCTCGGGCCGCTCGGGGGTGAAGAAGAGCCGCACGCGCTGGCCGGCGGCCATGTTGCGCTGATAGGACATCCAGCGCGCGACCTGGCCCCAGAAGCGGTAATGATACAAATCCTCGACACCGCGGCGCCAGCGCCAGGCGGAATCGATGCCCATGAAGAGCACCTTGCCGCTGCCGGCGGGCTTGGTGACGAGCAGGGGAATCGGGCCGAACTTGTCGCGGCGGTTGCCGTGCACGGCGAGCACCTCGGTGCCGCCCTTGGCCTTGATGACAGGGGCATGCCAGAAAAAACCGGGCAGCCGCCGCCAGATCTCGGGGTTTTCCTGCTCGTTGTCGCCCAACATGGTCAGAAGCGAGCCACGGCCCTCGCTGGTGAGTGTGAGCGGCGCGGCGATCGATTCGGAAAAACCACCGGGTTTGTCTTCGTCGAGGATGACCGGGATGAGGTCGGAGAGTTCGCTGTCCAACAGCGACATCTGATTGCCCTGCGATCCGGGCATGAAAATCACGCCGGACGCCTGGTTTTCAACGAGCCCGCGGATGAGCGCGCACTGCTCCTTGGTGAGCTGGTCCTCCTTCGCGCCGACGTCGCCGAGGAAGATGACATCGTATTTCGCGAGGTCCTCGAGTTTTTCGGGAAAGGCATCGATGTAATCGAGCCCGCCGCCGGGGCCGAGCTGCGGGTGGAAGAGCAGGCAGGAAAGCTCGACGCCGGGGTCGCGCGAGAGCGCGTTGCGCAGGAAGCGGTATTCCCAGCGCGGCAGGCTCTCGATGACGAGCACGCGGATTTTCTCGGGCCGGCCGGCGATGGTGAACTTGCGCGAGTTGTTGGAGGCGACCAGTTCGCCATCGGCCACCGGAATGGAAAGCTCCAAAGTGGAGCTGCCCTCCTTGTCGATGCGCCAGAGGACCGAGTCATAGGTTTCCTCGCCGGGCGGCAAGATGATATCCTTGGATTGCTCGCGGCCGGCGTCGTCGCGGACTCGCACGACGGTGCGCACCTGGCGGTCGAGCGAGGAACGGATGGTGAACGGGATCTGCATGTTTTCGCCGATGATGCCATAGGTCGGTGCCGAAACTGTCAGAAGGTCGAGGTCGGGCAGGCGGGTCTGGCTGCCGACCGGGATGGCGAAGATCGGCACGCCGCGCTGGCGGAGTTTCTGGGCGGCGACCACGGGCGGCTGACCGAGGTTGGCATCGCCATCGCTCATCAGGACCACGGCGCGGAGGTTGGTCTGGTTTTCGAGGAGTTGGGACAGCGGAGCCTCGATGTCGGTGGCCGAAAGCGCGGGGTTTTCCTCATCCGGAGTGGCGAAGGAGAAGAATTCCACGTTGTTTTTGCCATCGGCTTCGAGCGGTTGCCAGAGGCCGGACTCGAGCGCCTTCTTCACCCACTCGGCGCGCGAGACGACGGTGGCGGAGTCGGCGAGCGCGGGCGGGAGTGCGGCATCGACGGTGGTCATCGACTTCGAATCGTCCCACAGGATGGCGATGCGCGGTTGGGTATCGGGATTGAGGATGGTGCGCCACTCGGGTTGCCAGAGCAGAACGACGACGGCGGTGGCGGCGAGGAAGCGGAGGATTTCCAGCACGGCTGTGCGGCCGCGGTGCACGCTGCGTTTCCAGCCGACAAACGACAGGACGCCGACCACAACCAGCACGGCGATGCCGAGCCAGAGCGTCAAGGGCGTGGGTGAGAGATGAAGCACGGTATTGAAAAACAGGATGGGACAGGACTCACGCGGCGGCCGACCGGATGACGGGTTCACCGGAGGGCTTGCGGGGCAGGCAAAGCAGCGCCTCGGAAATCAGGAACAACAGCGTCCCAATGAGGAAAGCGCGCCAGACATCGCGGGAAAGCGTCGAATCGGTGGCTTGTCCGGCCTGGTCGAGCAGCGTGTAGCCGGTGCCATCAAGCACGGCATCGAGTGCCTCGCGCGCAAGCACCTCCGGGCTGTCCTCGGCGGGCGGGCGGTTGACGGCGATGACGCGCTCGCCGAGTTGATGGATACCGGCTTCGAATTCCGCGTTAGCGGGATCGGGCGTGCCGTAATCGTCCAACCGGCGGCGGGTTTCCCCGGCGAGCACTCGGGCGGCGGGCGAACCAACGGTGGCGAGATGCGAGGCGTCGAACCGGTCGGCGGCGGTGGCGATGATGCGCTGCATCAACGGCAGCAGGACATCGGCGTCGCCAAGGTTGGACCAAGTGTAATCCGGAACGGTTCCCAACAACCATGCGGTGCCTTGATCGAACATCCGGCGGGTGAGCGCGGGTTCGCCATCCTCCCAACGGGCGAGCGGCGTGGCCTCGCCGAGCGGAATCTGCCGCCGGATCGCCTTGAGGCGGTCGGCGGCGACCGGCGTGCCGTCGATGCCATCGCGCAGCGGGCCGTCCGCGCGGTTCCAATCGCCAAGGATGAAAAACTGGCCGGCGGGCGCGTCGTTGGGATCGGACCAGGTGATGTCGAAGAATCCCGTGGTGGATGCCGCGCCGGGCGGCAGGAAAAGGACATGCCCGCCCGAGGCGAGGAATTCCTGCAATCTTCCGGCCACCTCCCCTTCGGGAAATGGCGCGGCCCAGATGATGGCGGCGAGATCCGCAGTGATCGATGCACCGGCCGCTGCGGGATCGACACGCTGCGTTTCACAGCCGTCGTAGCCGGGCGGTGCCGCCGCCAGCGCGAGGTAATCGGCGCTTTCGCCCTGCGGAGCGACAATCAGCGACTTGGCGGCACGCGAGGGGCCGAAGGCGAAGAATGCCACGTTGTCGCGCGGGTTGCCATCGGCGGGGATCGAAACCCAACCGTCGCCGCTCTCGGTATCCGCCGGGAGCGGGATGCGTTTTTGGAAACGCAGCGACTGGCCCGGCACCGTCAGGCTGTCGGTGGTGGTGCCGCCGTTGATGCGGGTGGTGAGCGGAATGGTGGAGGTGCCGCGGGCCTCGCCGGAGCGCTGGATTTCCAGATCGAGCAGCAACTCGCCGCCCGTGCGGCGGGACGAGAGGAGGCTGACCGAGGCGTTCGCGGCGGTGGGACCGGTGATCGAAAGCACGCGCAGCGAGGGTTTTTGCGGCAAGGCGAGCAATGCGGCGCGCGCCGAGAGCCAGCGTTCGTCGTCCGGCCGCCAACTCGCGCGCTGGAGGTCCGAGAGCAACCAAACTTCCGAGCGCCCCTGGGCTTCCGTCAGAAACTCGGCGGCACGGGCGAGCATGGCGGGAAAATCCGCGCCGCTGTCGGTGGCGGCGGTGCCGGACAACTCGGTGAGCACATCCTGCGAGGGGATTTCCTGGGGATTGCCGCTGGCGC
>JBMTCD010000052.1:0-17732 GCA_049430545.1 Luteolibacter sp. | reverse complement strand
GGGAAGGCAGATGAACCATCGCCCTCCTCAGCCGCCGTGCGCGGAAGACGGGTCTATGTTTCCGAAGGCTGCATTCATTGCCACTCGCAATATGTGCGCCCCGGCTCGTCCGATGAGGAAATCTGGGGACCGCCGCCGGAACTGGCATCCGTGCTCCAAGGAGAGCCGGTGCTCATCGGCAACCGCCGCCAGGGACCGGATCTGACAAACATCGGTGCCCGGCGCTCGGTGCCCTGGCTCAAGCAGCATTTCATCAACCCGCGCGCGCTGGCACCGGACAGCCCGATGCCATCCTACGCGCATTTGTTCGATGATGGCCGCGGTGACGATCTGGTGCGGTATCTCAAGGAATCCGGCGTGGGTGCGACAGCGGATGTCATGGCACGGGCGGCGGCCTGGAAGCCGGGCGTGGCAGCGGGTGGCGACGGTCGGTCATGGTTCGAAGCGCATTGCGCGGTGTGCCATGGCGACGGCGGCCGGGGCGATGGTCCGCTGGCCGGGAAATTCATCCGCCCGCCCGCCAATCTGGTGGATGGCCCATTCATCTGGACCGCCGCTGGCGAGGATCTGGCCACGCGCACGGCTCGTGTGATCAAGTTCGGCATCCCCGGCACCGACATGCCGGGCCACGAAGTCATGACCGAGGCGCAGGTCAACGCGCTGGCGGACACCGTGCTCGGACTGCGCTCCAATCAGTGATGCGGCGGCCGCGATGATTCGTCGGGGTGGATTTCCCATGCCTGGCCGATGGCTCCGGTGGTGAAGGACGAGGGGGGGATGTCGCGTTCGCGCAGCGCGGCGGCGAGCCGCAGCGGTGGCTCGCCGAGCGGTTCATCGGTGAGACGGAAGGTGCCCCAGTGGATGCCGACCGCACGGCGGCAACGGGCATCGAGAAACGCCTGCGCCGCCTCCTCGGGGTTCATGTGCATCGGGCGCATGATGTGGCGCGGTTGGTAGGCCCCGATCGGAATCATGCCGAAGTCGATCGGGCCATGGCGGTCGCCGATTTCGCGGAAGGCCCGGCAGTAGCCGCTGTCGCCGGCGTGCCAGAGTTTGCACCAAGCGCCTTCCAGCAACCACCCGCACCAATGGGCGCGGTCGCGGTCGAACGGCGAGCGGGCCGTGAAATGCTGCGCCGGCGTGGCGGTGATGCGGAGCTGCGGGCTGAGAGCGACCGATTCATGCCAGCGCACATCGTTCACATGGTTGAAGCCCTTTTTGCGCAACCATGACGCTACAAGAGCGATGATGGATTGAGAAAATCCCGGTTCATCCGCCGTAGTTTGTGGATGCGTGTGGGTAAATCATTCATTTCCGATGTGAATCAATCCGTGAAATCGAGCAAATCGCCCATGGTCAGGTCATTCCCCATACCGCGGCAAGCCATCGGTGTCTGGTGGCTGCTGGCCTGTCTCACGGCGGCGCAACAGCCTTCCTTTCCACCGTCGCGTACTGTTGAGGAAACCCGGGTGCCGGTTTTTGCGGAGCGGGTCGCACAGGGTGGCGATGGAACATTCATTCACCCCGAGCCGCTGGCCAATTTCCGGTTGGTGATGGAATACCGTCTGGAAAAACCCGGCGACCGGCTCGCGCTGGAGCTGGGGCCATCCGCCACGCTGGAATTGCCACCCGCGCCGGACGGTGGCTGGCGCACGTTGCAAGTGCGCCACGAACTCGCCAACCCGCGCAAGGGCGCGTTCGTAGCCACGGTGGATGGCAGCCCCCTCAAGCAGGCCACTCTGCAGCCACCGCAGGGCGCGCAAGCTGCCGTCACCTTTCCCGACGGCGTGCCGGGCATTGCCGTCCCGCTCACCTTGCACGCCGCGGGCGACGCCCGCATCCGCGCCGCATGGGTGCAGCCACTGTCCCAGGTGGATCACGCCAAACACCTCTCATCGTGGAATGACAAGACGCTCGCCGAAGGAAAGCAAATCTACGAGTCGCTGTGCATCACCTGCCACGGCACGATGACCCAGGAAGGCTCGCTGCCCACCTCGCTGCGCTTTGGCAAACAGCCATTCAAGAACGGCTCCGACCCGTTCCGGATGTATCAGACGATTTCAAAAGGCTACGGCCAGATGACGCCGATGCCACAATACTCACCCGCGCAAACTTACGCGGTGATCCAATACATCCGCGAGGCCTTCCTCGCGCCGCACCGCCCGGAGGACATGACTGCGGTGGACAATGCCTACCTCGCCAGCCTGCCCATACCGATGACCACGCTGCGCCGGGAGGCCGCGGGCGATCGTCCGCCACCGTTCTACCAGCGCATGGATTTCGGGCAGGCGCTGCATTGGACCTATCAGATCGAGCCCGGCAACATCGCCTTCAAGGCACTTGCCACGCGCCTCGATTCCGGCCCCGGCGGCGTCGGCAAAGGCAAGGCATGGATCGTGCACGATCTCGACACGCTCGCCGTCGCGGCGGTCACCGGCGGCTCGTTCGTCGATTGGCGCGGCATCGCCTTCGATGGCACGCACGGCACCCATACCTCGCTCACAGGGGAAAAACTCTTCGCCAATCCCGCCGGCCCCGGCTGGGCGAACCCGGCCAATGGTTCATGGGACGACCCGCGCCCGCTTGCCCGTGACGGCCGGCCATACGGACCGCTGCCGCGCGCATGGGCGAGGCATCTCGGGACGCATGTCCATGGCCCGGAACAAATCCTGCGCTACTCGGTGGGCGACTCGCTCGTGCTCGAGGCATCCGAATCGCCCGGCGGGGCGCTTGTCAGAACCCTCAACATCGGACGGTCGTCGCACGACCTGAAACACCGCATCGCGGCGGTTTCGGCAAAGCTCGCCATCCGCTGCTCCGGCGGGCTGGAAACCGTGGAGGAAAACGGTTTCGTCGTGCTTGCCATTCCCGCATCCCGCACGCCGGTGAATTTCAGGCTCGCCATCGCTCCGGCAGACGGTGCGGAAAATCCCGACGCGCTGATATCAGCTGCCCGTCTTCCGCTCGTCCTCGAGCCGCTCACGCATGGCGGCCCGCCGCGCTGGCCGGAGGTGCTCACCACCCGCAGTGTGCGCGGCGAAGACACGGGTGCCTTCGCCATCGATGCGCTCGAGCACCCCGATGACACCGACAATCCATGGCACAGCCGCATGCAATTGAGCGGCTTCGATTTCTTCGCCGATGGCAAACGCGCCGCGGCATGCACCTGGCTTGGCGACGTGTGGATCGTCGAGGGCGTCGACCAGCCGGCACCCGCGGAGCTGCACTGGCGGCGCATCGCCAGCGGCTTGTTCCAGCCGCTCGGCCTGAAAATCATCGATGACATCATTCACGTCACCTGCCGCGACCAGATCGCGCGCCTGCATGACCGCAATGGCGACGGCGAGGCGGATTTCATCGAGTGCTTCAACAACGACCACCAGGTCACCGAGCATTTCCACGAGTTCGCCATGGGTTTGCAGGCGGATGAGAAAGGAAACCTGTATTATGCCAAATCCGCGTGCCACGCGAGACCGGCACTGGTTCCGCAACACGGCACGCTGTTGCGGGTGAGCGCGGACGGCACGCGCACCGACATCCTCGCCAGCGGGCTGCGCGCCGCCAACGGCATCTGCCTGAATCCCGACGGCACGTTCTTCGTCACTGACCAGGAAGGCAACTGGACGCCGAAAAACCGCATCAACCACGTGCGCGGCGACGGCCCGGATGAATTCCTCGGCAACATGCTCGGATACCACTCCGTGACCGACGCATCCGACGACGCGATGAAACCACCATTGTGCTGGATCACCAACAGCATGGACCGCTCGCCCGCCGAGACGCTGTGGGTGCCGCGCGATGCGAAGTGGGGCAATCTCGCCGGCTCGCTGCTCAACCTGTCATATGGATATGGCATGATTTACACAGTGCCGCACGAAATGATCGACGGCCAGCCACAGGGCGGCGTGTGCGCCCTGCCGATGCCATCCTTTCCCACCGGCATCATGCGCGGGCGCTTCCACCCGGGCGGCGATCTGTTCGCCTGCGGCATGTTCTCATGGGCCGGCAACCGCACCCAGCCCGGCGGCTTCTACCGTGTGCGCGCCACCGGCAAGCCAGCGCTGCAACCGGTCGGCCTGGAATTCCGCAAGGGAACCATCCGCATCCGTTTCAGCGACCCGCTTGACCAGTCCGCCGCCGAGACCGCCCGCCATGCGGTCCGCGCCTGGCATATCGAACGCACCCAACGCTACGGCAGCAAGCATGAGAACGAACGCGATCTTGCCGTCAGCGGCGCGCGTCTCGAAACACCCGACACGCTTGTCATCGAAGTCCCCGATCTGCAGCCGACGCGCTGCATCGAAATCCGCTGTCGCCTGAAACAAGCCGACGGCTTGGAAACCGAGCGGGTCATTCATGGCACCATCCACACGCTATGATCCGCAGCGCCCGGGAAGCAAAGTGGAGATGGCGCTTGAACAATGATGCGTGGAGCCCTAGTCCGGTGGCCGCATGGATCCGATGCACCCATACGAGCATTTGTCGCTTTTCAGCGTGGGTATTGTTCTCGCGCTGTGGCTTATCGGCATTCACGCCCTGATGCTGGCGAAGCCGGCGCTGGTGGGAGGTTTCCTGAAAAAGTTTCCGCGCAACCACATGCTGGGACAGATCCTGCTCGGGATCGGCCTGGCCTGGTTCTGGCTGCTGATCGCGCCGGAAAACAAGGGGCTCATCAGCGCGCTGGCGATGGATCTCGGTGAATTCAACGGGGCCAAGCCGCTGTTGCAGATCCTGTTGCCCGTGACCCTGGTGCTGGTGGCCACCAGCGTGAGGGATTTCCTGGCGGTGCGGGCGCTGGGCGTGGTGGGGCTGATGGTGGCCTCGCCCTTGCTGGAATCCGCGTTTCTGGAAGATCCCGGTACCCGGCTGCTGATCCCGGTGTTCGCTTACCTCTTGCTGACCGCCTCGATGTTCTGGGTGGGCATGCCTTATCTGTTCCGCGACGCCGTCACATGGGTCACCGCCAAGCCCGCGCGCTGGCGTGCGGCATCCATGGCCGGATTGGCCTATGGCATCGCCACCCTGGCCTGCGCCCTCATGTTCTGGCGGGGCCATTGAGAGCCGGCCGAACGGATCAGTAAATCGGCGCTCCGCCGTGGTCCGAGCCGCCGCCGCCGCCGCCACTTGCCTTGTCAGCGGTTTTCTCCATGCTTTCCCCCGCGATCCGGAGGTCGCGGCCCATTCCGATGAAGGTATTGCAGGAGCTCGAGAGCACTGCGGCAGCGGTCATGGCGATCAACAGGATGGTTTTCATTTCGAGGTCTTGATAATGGATGCGGCGCTTGCTGCAAGCGGATATTTTACGGATTTCTTAAATGATTTCCGATTCACCGCCCTTCGCGCACAATCTGGTTGCGGGCATCGAGCAGGAGGATTTTCGGCACGGGCGGCGTTTCGGTGTATCCGAAGGCCATGACGGTGACGCGCTCGCCCGCCTTGATGAGATGGGCCGCGCCGCCGTTGATGAGGATCTTGCCGGTGCCGGGGGAGCCTTCGAGCACGTAGGTTTCCAAGCGCGCACCGGTGGTGATGGAGGCCACCAGCACTTTTTCGCCGGGCCACAGATCCGCCGCCGCCATCAAGTCGGAGGGAATCTCGATGCTTCCCTCGTATTCGACGTCCGCGTCGGTGATCATGGCGCGGTGAAGCTTGGATTTGAGAATTTCACGAAGCATGGCGCGCCGGGAGGGAAAGGCTGCGGGCCCGGCGCGTCAAGCGGCAAGACAGGCCGCTCACCGGAACGGCGCGCGGATACCCTGAGGGTTTCGCAAGCGCCCGGGGAGCATGCGGGAGGCACCATTTGCTGCGCGAATCCTCTGAGCTCCGGCTTTCGGCTTGCCCGCCATGAAGCCTCTCCCCATTGCTGCGGGCGACCCAACACGAAGGCGTCATGGAATCCGGTGTGAATCCGGAACAGTCGCGCTGCGGTGACCGGTTGCGAATCCCATCAGTCCAATCGTTGTGAAAAACGGTGAAGGCGGGAGGAGCGATAACCGGAAGTCCGAATACTTGCGCCTTCGTTGCTCGTCACCCGCCCGCCGGGCCTGCCCGGCGGAAACGGGTTCCGTGGTCCTCCGCGAAAGAGGACCGGCGAGAGATGGCGGCGGAGTTTTCCGCGCAGCCCTCTCTTCGTGAGACAACATGAATACCGAAGAGAAACACATGAAACACCAGACCATCGTATTGGCTTGCTGCATCGCGGCGGCCGTTCCGGGCATCGCCGACGAGAAGGCCGAACCACTGGAGGCAATGATCGTCTCCGCCCTGCGCTTCCCGCGCGAGGCCTCCACCGTCAGCTCCGCCGTCATCGCGCTGGATCCCGGCGAGTTGCAAAACCAAGGCATTCTCCAGCTGCGGGATGCCCTCAACGCCTCCCCGGGCGTGATCTCCACCTCGTCCGGCGGCCAGACCGGCGCCGTCGGCTCGCTTTTCATCCGCGGCACCATCACCCCGGATTCTCAGGTGGTCATCGATGGGATGCGCCTGAGCGATGCCAACAGCCCGCTGGGCAACCTGCTCTCCGCCGGCAGGACGCATGACGTGGGTGCCATCGAGGTGCTGCGCGGGCCGCAAGGCGCCGTCTATGGCGGCGAATCCATCGGCGGCGTGCTGTGGATGGAAACACCGCGCGGGGCCGGCACCCCGCATGGATCCGCCACCTTCGAGGCCGGCTCGTTCCACTCGCTCGCCAGCCGGGCAATGTATCAAGGAGAGGCTCGCGGCCTGAGCCATTATCTCGCCGGAGGCTACGAGGAAACCGACAACGACGGACCAAACCAGCATTTCCACCAAGGCTCCACCGCCCTGCGGGTGGAAGGAAAAGCCAATGAGGTGTGGACACTCGGCACCACCTTCCGCGCGGTCGATTCCTTCTATCAGAATTCCGGCGGGTTCGAAACCCTGTTCGGATCGGATGACCGGCTTGATTCGGCGCTCGCCACGGTTTACGCCATCGGCCGGATCAGCGATCGCTGGAACGCCCGCTTCCATGCCGGGTATCACACCGAGTCATACGACAGCGACTTTCTCGACACCGTGACCAACCTTGCCGCAAACTACGGCACCGATCTCGAGGCGTTCAGTATCTCCACCGACCACGAGATCGCACTCGCGGAAAACCTCCGCCTGTTGGCCGGCGGCTTTGTGCATCTGGATGACTACCAAAGCGCGATCGGCGTGGATCAGAGCGGTGAACGATACGGCGCGCACTCGGTGCTGGAGTGGTCCCCCCTCGACAACCTCACCGCCAACGCCGCGCTGCGGTGGGAGGATTACGACTCATACGGCGACGAATTGACATGGCGCCTCGGCGCGATCCATCGGTTCGAACGATCCGGCACCGCGCTGCGCGCCGGCATCGGCCGTTCCTTCCGCGCGCCGTCCTATACGGATCTTTATTACGACAGCGCCTGGTATGACCCGAATCCGGACCTTGAGGCGCAGTCATCCATCGGCTGGGATATTGGCATCGAGCAGACCCTCGCGGAGCGACACATCGTCGAAGTCAGCTGGTTTTCCAACCGCATCAAGAATGCCATCGATTCCTATTCCGATCCTGAGGGCGATTTCATCTTCACCGCCGAAAACCTGCCCGGCAAAACCACCACCGCAGGACTTGAGGTCGGACTGCGCGGGGACTGGCTCGACGAGAGGCTCGGCTACCGCGTTGCATGGACCTATCTCCACGAGAGCCTGAAAGACCAGCCACGCAACGCGGCCACTGCGGCGCTCGACTGGAAACCCGTGGAAGACGCGCTCGTCGGCATCGGATTCACCCATCTCTCCGATCACTCGTGGGGTGCCGATCCACTGGAATCCTACACGCTTTTCCGCATCCACGGCTCCTATCGGATCAGCGAACATGTCAAGCTGCATGCCCGGGTTGAGAACCTGCTCGATGAGGAATACGAGCTGTATCGCAGGTTCGGCACTTCAGTGAATGGCGCGGGGACCGGGTGCTTCGCCGGCATCAACATCGATTGGTGAGACCGCGCCGTTGCCCGCCCTTCGATTCGGCGGCCCCACCGTCCCGCGGATTGACTGCGGGGCGGCGCGGGGCATAGGGCTTGGCCCATGAGAATCATTTCCGGAACCGCCGGCCGCATCGCCATCAAGGTGCCGCCAGCCGTCGCGCGGCCGACCACCGATTTCGTCCGCCAGGCGATTTTTTCCATCCTCGGCCCGAAGGTGGAGGGTGCCCGCGTGCTCGACCTCTACGCCGGCTCCGGAGCCATCGGACTCGAAGCCCTCAGCCGCGGCGCGGCGTCCTGTGTCTTCGTGGACGAACACCGCCAGGCCTGCGCCGCGATCGCGGAAAACCTCGCCAAAACCCGCCTCGCCGGCGGGCGCGTCGTGAAATCGGACGTGCCCGCGTTTCTCAAACTGGACACCGCGAGCTACGATCTGATCTTCGCCGATCCGCCCTATTGGAAGCATCATGGCGATGCCGACCATCTCCGCGGTTTGTTGGAAAACCGGCTCATCGCCCCGCGGCTCGCGCCCGGTGGCTGGTTCGTCGCCGAGGTTTCCGCCCACCACACGCCGCCCGCCGTGGAGGATCTCGAGCTGGCCGACCGCCGCGCATATGGTGGCAGCGCGGTCCTGTTCCACCGCCCGCGCACTTGACCCTCCGCAGCGCGGGCGTAGGCTTGCAGCACGACTTTTCAATCCATGCATCCCGCCTCGCTCAGGAAATACCGCCCGTTCCCGCCGGTCCATTTGCCGGACCGCACCTGGCCGGACCGGTTGCTCGACCGCGCCCCGGAATGGTGCTCGGTGGACCTGCGCGACGGCAACCAGGCACTGCCGCAGCCGATGTCGGTGGAGGAGAAACTGGAGTTTTTCGAACTGCTCTGCCGGGTGGGCTTCAAGCAGATTGAAGTCGGTTTCCCGTCCGCGGCGGAAACCGAGTTCAACTTTTGCCGCCGCCTGATCGAGGAAAACCGGATCCCGTCCGATGTGTCGATCCAGGTGCTGGTGCAGACACGCGAGCACCTGATCCGCAAGACCTTCGAGGCGATCAACGGCGCGAGGCGCGCGATCGTGCATATCTACAACTCCACCTCGCCGCTGCAACGCCGCGTCACCTTCGGCGACGCCACCCGCGCGCAGATCCGCGACATCGCCGTGGAGGGCGCGAAACTTGTTAGAGAACTCGTGCCGACGGTCCCGGACACCGAGGTGGTGCTGCAGTATTCGCCCGAGTCGTTTTCCGATACCGAGCTGGATTTCTCACTCGAATGCTGCCACGCGGTGATGGACGTCTGGCAGCCGACGCCGGAAAAGAAACTCATCCTCAACCTGCCCGCCACCGTCGAGTGGACCACCCCGAACGTCCATGCCGACCAGATCGAGTGGATGTGCCGGAATTTGCGCAACCGCGAGTCGGTCATCGTTTCGCTGCACACCCACAATGACCGCGGCACCGGCGTGGCCGCCACCGAGTTGGGATTGTTGGCGGGTGCCGACCGCGTCGAGGGCACGCTCTTTGGCAACGGCGAGCGCACCGGGAATCTCGATATCGTCACCGTCGCGCTCAACCTCAACAGCCACGGCATTTCCACCGGCCTAGATTTCGCCGACCTGCCCGGCATCCGGGCGGTCTATGAGCGTGTCACCCGCCTCATCGTTCCCGAGCGCCAGCCCTACGCCGGCGAGCTGGTTTTCACCGCGTTTTCCGGTTCTCACCAGGACGCCATCAAGAAGGGCCTCGACCGCCGCGCGATGGAAACTGAATCCGATCCCGGCGTGCCGTGGGGCGTCCCCTATCTTACCATTGATCCGCAGGACATCGGCCGCTCGTATGAGGCGATCATCCGTATCAACTCGCAGTCCGGCAAGGGCGGCGTCGCCTACGTGCTCGACCGCGAGCACGGCTTTGACCTGCCCAAGACGATGCACCCGCAGGTCGGCAAGCGCATTTACGACCTCGCCGACGACCTCGGCCGCGAGCTTTCCGCCGATGAAATCCGCGAGGCGTTTTTCCGCGAGTTCGTCAATCTCTCCAGCCCGCTGGACGTCATCGATTACGAACTCATCCACCAGTCCGGCGAGCGCGGCCGCGTGCAATGCCTTGCCAGCATCCTCAACCATGGCAACGAACAGCGCATCGAGGGCCACGGCAACGGCCCGATCAACGCCTTCGTCCACGCGTTGGAAAACGCCGGCATGAAGGACTTCAAGGTCACCGACTACCGCTCGCACGCGGTGCGCGGCGGCTCGGACGCCAGCGCCGCCGCCTATGTGCAGGTCCAGCACGACGACGGCCGCCTGCTGTGGGGGGCGGGTGTCGATCCCTCGATCGAAATGGCCGGCCTCAAGGCACTCGTCACCGCATGGAACCTGCTGCGGCCCTGAGCGATGGCGGACCGGCGGATCAATCGCCCTCCAGTCCCACGTCCGGGATGTGGGTGAAACTGATGCGCATCGGGGCCTGGTCGCGGTGGTCCTGGACGCCGCCGAAATAGACCACGCCGCGGCCGTAGCGGGCGCGGAGCTTGTCGATGGCGGTGTCGAGCCGCCGGTGTTTTTCCGCGTCGAAGGATGCCATGGTGTCGGTCACGGCCTGGAACAGGGAAGGGGTGTAATTCCCATGTTCGCACAGGTGGGTGAGCGTGAGCCCCACTTGCAGCAATGGCGTGCGCGGCTCGGGGCGGTCGCGCCACAGACGGTCCAACAGCCGCATCAACAGCAGCGTGGAATCCGTTTCCGCCACGCGGGTTTCCGCCGCCCATGAGGCACCGCGCAGGAAGGAGAGATGGAGCGTCAGGCAGCCGGTGAGCAGGCCGTGCGATCGCAACCGCTCGCAGGCCTTGTGCAGCAGCTTGCAAAGGACCGGCCACGCCTTGTCCGGCGCACGGAGCTCCGGCGGCAGCACGTGGCTGTGGCCGATCGATTTGCGCGCGGTTTCGATTTCCGGGATTTCATCGCCGCGCAGCAGGTGCCACAGCCGCTCGCCCATCACGCCGCCCCACACGCCGCGCAGCACGCGCTTCGGCGCGGCGCACAATTCCGCCACCGTGTGGATGCCCGCGGCGTGCAGCCGCGTTTCCATGCTGCGGGCGATGCCGTTCAAATCGCGCAGCGCCAGCGGGTGCAACACGTCCGGAAGATGATGGGATTCGATGAGGAACAGGCCGTCCGGCTTGCGCATCTTGCTCGCGGTCTTGGCCAGATACTTGTTGGGCCCGGCCCCGATGCTCACCTTGATGAACGGCGAAACCTCGCGCGCCACGGTTTCCTTGATGCGACGGCCGATGGCCTCCACCGTCGCCGGCTCGCGCAGGTTGTAGGGCAGCCAGGCCCACATTTCATCGATCGAAAGCACCGCCTCCACATGAATGCATGCCTCCACCGCCTCGATCACCCGGTGGTGATGGCGGATGTATTCCGCCGGTTTGCTCTCGACGATGGCGATGCCGGGGCAGAGCACCCGCGCCTCGCTGATGCGGGTGCCGGTTTTCACCCCGAAGGCCTTCGCCTCGTAGGACGCGGCGATGCAGCACGAACTCTCCGCCATCACCGGCGCCACCCCCACCGGCCGGCCGCGCAGGGCCGGATCCAGATGCTGCTCGACCGAGGCGAAATACGAATCGCAGTCGATGAACAAGGCGGTGAGCGGACGTTCCACGCCCCGATGAATGCACCGGAAAAACCGCCGGGTCAAACAGTTGTTGTTCTTTTGACCAGTCACCAGTGGGAAATCCACCTGCGCAAATATCAACAAGTCAACCGACCGGCTCCTTGAGTGCCTGGTCCCTCGGGTCAGGCAAGACCGCCACCAGCTTCACCGGCCGGCTCTCAGCCGCCGTTTTTCATCCTTTACATCACGAAATTCTTCGTCACGTTTTTTTTCGTGATGAATGATGCCGTTGCGTTTTTCAGGGCTCTGGGCGACGTCACCCGCTGGCGGATCGTGCGGCTGGTGATGGAGCGTGCGTTGTGCGTCTGCGAGCTGGCGGACATCCTGGGGATGCCGCAGTCGTCGGTTTCCAGCCATGTGCAGATCATCCGCAAGGCCGGGTTGTTGGAAAGCGAGACCTGCGGCAAGTGGACGTATTTCCGCATCGCCCGCGGCCAGCTGGCATTGCTGCGCTCGCTGATGAAACAATTCCCGGCGGACGCTGGTTTCGCCGCCGATGCGGAGCGCGCGGAGGCCCGCATGGCACGCCGTGCGGAGAGCTGCTGCCCGGGGCCGGTGAAGCTCTCCGGAAACCGCAAATCCGCCCTCACGCCATGACACTCGCCGAATTGAAATCATTGCTCGCGGCACATCCGGACCATCATTTCCGGCTGCGCTTGCCCGATGGCGCACCCGTGCCCGTGTCGTTCCACATCACCGAGGTCGGACGTGTGCGCAAGGAGTTCCTCGATTGCGGCGGCACGCGCCGCGAACGCACGACCTGCCAGCTCCAGGTCTGGGTGGGCGAGGACTACGACCACCGGATCGAGACGCGCAAGATGGTCGGCATTCTGGAGAAAGGCCGGGCTCTCCTGCCCGACGACACCGTGCCGGTGGAGATCGAATACGAGGACCGCGTCATTTCCCAATACACCATCGAGGACCACGAACTCACCGGCGACGCCGTGATCCTGCGCCTCGCCCACAAACACACCGAGTGCCTCGCGCCTGAACTCTGCGGGCTGCCGGACCTGCGCCTGCCGTCCATCGGCGGCCCCCCACCCTGCTGCGGGCCCGGGAAATCCTGTTAGCAAACACCGTCTCCATGAATCTCTTTGAACGCCAACTCACCCTTTGGGTGGGACTCTGCATCTTGGCCGGCATCGCCCTCGGCAAGATCGCTCCCGACCTCGCCAGGACACTCGATGGCATGGCAATCCATGTGAACGGCGCGCCCGTCGTCTCCATCCCGATCGCCATCTGCCTGTTTTTCATGATGTATCCCATCATGGTGAAAATCGATTTTGGCGAAGTGGTGAAAGCAGGCCGCAACCCGAAGCCGGTGTTGCTCACGCTGATCGTCAACTGGTGTGTCAAGCCCTTCACCATGTTCGGCATCGCCACGCTGTTTCTCGGCGTCTTTTTCAAGGATCTGTTGCCCGGTACCGAGATTGTGAAAGACGGCTCCGAGGTGGAGCTCTACCGCTCGTATATCGCCGGGGCCATTCTGTTGGGAATCGCGCCCTGCACCGCGATGGTGCTGGTGTGGAGCCATCTGGCGAAGGGAAACCAAGGCCACACACTGGTGATGGTCGCGGTCAACTCACTGACCATGCTTTTCCTCTATGGCTTGCTCGGAGGCTGGTTGCTGGGTGTGAACAAGATGCCTGTGCCGTGGGAAGCTCTCCTGCTTTCCGTCGGCATCTACGTCGCCCTTCCGCTTGCGGCCGGATATTTTTCCCGCAAATGGATCATGAAAGCTAGGGGACCGGAGTGGTTTCAGGAAAATTTCCTGCACTTTCTCACGCCCGTCTCCATCACCGCCCTGCTCGCCACACTCGTGCTGCTTTTCAGTTTCAAGGGCGAGACCATCCTGGCCAACCCGTTGACCATTCTGTGGATCGCGATCCCGCTAACCATCCAGACCATTCTGATTTTCGCCATCACCTACGTCGCCGCGAAATGGATGAACTTCTCTTATGAAGACGCAGCTCCTTCCGCCATGATCGGCGCTTCGAACCATTTCGAGGTCGCCATCGCCACCGCCGTGATGCTCTTCGGCCTCAGCTCCGGCGCCGCGTTGGCCACGGTGGTCGGAGTTCTCATTGAGGTGCCGTTGATGCTCATGCTCGTCCGTTACTGCCAATGCACCAAAGGCTGGTTCCGCGTGTAACCCACAATCCGAATATCCAATCCCGAATTTCCACGTTCCAATCACCATGAGACCTCCCGCCATCCTCATCCTCTGCACCGGCAACAGCTGCCGCTCGCACCTCGCCGAAGGGATTCTGAAACACGCGCTCGGCGATGGTTTCCGCGTCGAAAGCGCCGGCTCGAAGCCTGCGGGATTCGTGCATCCGCTGGCGGTGCGCGCGCTGGCCGAGATCGGCATCGATATCTCACAGCACCGCTCGAAGCATCTCGACGAGTTTCTCACCGACGAGGTGGAAACCGTCATCACGGTCTGCGGCAACGCCGACCAAGCCTGCCCGGTGTTTCCCGGCCAGATGAACCGCCACCACTGGCCCTTCGACGATCCGGCGCACGCCACCGGCAGCGAGGAAGAGCAACTCGCGGTGTTCCGCCGCGTGCGCGATGAAATCCGCCGCGTCTTCGAGGCCTATGCCGCTGGCCGGCTCGATGCGCTGGGCAGTTGAGTTTCACTCCGCCAGCATGTCGTGGAAAACCTCGATTTTCTCCGCCTCGAATCGCCGCAGCGCATCGCGGAAATCGCGCGCGGCCCGGTCGCGCTTGATCGTCCGCAGCGCGGCGATGGCCTCTTCTTCCGCCTCCCCAAAAGTCCGCGGACGCGCGGGCTGGCGGTCGGTGACTTCCACGATGTGAACGCCGATGCCCGTATCCACCAGCGTCGGTTGATTCATCGGCATCGAGAAAACCGGCCCGGCGAAGTCTTCCGGCAAACGCCCGCGGCCCATCCATCCGAGGTCGCCGCCGCGTTCCTTGCTGGCGGCATCCTCGCTGAGGCTCGCGGCCAGGGAAGCGAAGTCAACTGCACCCGACTCCAGGGCTGTCAGCTTTTCCTCGAGCATCCTCCGCGCGTCTTCATGCGGGCGGTCCAGGGTGGATAGAAACACATGCCGCGCCCTGGCGCGTTCCGGCACGGCAAGCTCTCCGGCATGCTCGGCGAACCATTCGCGCGCCTCTTCCGCCGTCACTTCCGAGAGCGGGCCGATGCGCATTTCGACATACTTTTCCTGCTGGATGCGCGCGGCGACGCGCTCGCGCAGCTCGTTCTCGCTGGCGATGCCCTGTGATTCCATCGTGCGCTGCATCTCGCCCTTGTTGACGAAACGCGCGAGCATGCCGCGCAGGCGTTCGTTCACTTCATCATCGGTGACGCGCAGTTGAGGCGCGTTCGCCTTGGCCTTCACGCGCAGCAGTTCGTGGTCGATCAAGTCATTCAAGGCCGCATGGCGCGCGAGTTTGAGGTTTCCCGCTGTCAGATCGGCGGGTGTCTTCCCCTCCAGCCACAAGCGTTCGTGCAGCGCGCGTTCCAATTGGCCGCGGGTGATCTGCCGGTTGAAAACCCTCGCCACCACCCCGCCGGCCTTGGCCGCGGCGACGGCTTCCGCGCTGCGGGGGTCGGCGCGGTCGAGCTTGCGCCGCAGCGGACCGTGGAAAACGAACAGGTCGCCGGCGAGCCAAGCGACCACCGCGCCGTAGAGCGCGAGGCGCAAGCTCATGCGGCCGAGCGGTGTCATGCGCCGAGCAAACGACAGGCCGGGTGGCGGCGTCACGAAAAACCCTTGCTCAGAACGAGAACACCTCGCCGTCCTTGAAGAAGCGCTTGATTTCCGCGGCGGCGGCTTCCGGCGAATCCGAGGCGTGGCAGACGTTGACCATCTTGTCCTCGCCGAAGTCGCCGCGGATCGTGCCGGGCGCGGCGGCCTTGGAATCCGTCGGGCCAAGCAGGTCGCGCACCTTCGCGATCACGTCCTCTCCTTCCAAGGCAAGCGCGATCACCGGCGTCTTGCTCATGAAGGCGACGATTTCCGGGAAGAACGGCATCTCGGCGATGTGCGCGTAGTGCTCGCGCAGGATCGCGTCGTCGAGTTGCATCATCTTGATGCCGCGGATCGCGAAGCCCGCATCCTGGAAACGGGCCAATACCTTGCCGGCGAGGTTTTTCTCGATCGCATCCGGCTTGAACAAAATCAGTGAGGTTTCAAGAGCCATGCCCGAGGCGGTAGGCGAGGGAAACGCGGCACGCAAGCCTTTTGGCGGACGATTCATGGTGCAATTTGCCGTTTTCCCGATGGCTGGAATCCATTAACATGCGGCGGTGAGCACCAAACCGGGAGACCTGTTGATGGCCGCGCCGGAGCGGTGGGACGAGGCATGCTTCATGCTGCCGGCACTGCGCGCGCTGGTCGCATCCGGGCTGAAAACCGGGGTTTTGTGCCACCCCGCGCAGCTGCCGTTGTGGCAATCCGTGCCAGGCGCGGAGGTGATCGGCATCCCGGATCAAACGCGCGACGCCGTGGCGGTCATCCGCGGGCACTGGCAAGCCGCCCTGTTGTGGGAAGCCGGCCGCGCGGCCGACCTTGCCGCCAAGGCAGCCATGCCCCGCCGTCTCGGGCCCGCCGCCGAGCCCAAACTCCGCAGGCGCCTCACCCACCCGCTGGCGGCCACCCCCGGGCCGCTCGACCACCGGGTGCGTTTTTATCTGGCCGCCATCGAGGAAATGGGCATCGCCACCGACCGGCCGGAGTTTTTCGCTCCGTTGGGAAACCCGCCGGATCGCGCTGCGGTGCTGCTTGCGCCGGAATCCGACTACGGCCCGAGCCACGAATGGGCGCCCGGCCGCTGGTTGGAACTCGCCCGCGCACTGATCGAAGACGGCCGGTCATTGAGAATCGCGGCCATTCGAAAAAACGGCACCGCAGAAAAACTCGCCGCCGCGCTGGGTGCCGAAATTCTGGACGCAACCCATCCTGGCGCGGTCTTGGCCGAACTCGCACAATATCGTTTTCTCATCAGCGCCGACGCTTCGCTGCCCCATCTCGCGGCGCACGCCGGAGCCACTTGCATCACACTCTTCGGCCCGAACGACCCGCAGTGGAAACGCCCGCTCGGCAAGCGCCATCTCGTCCTGCGCCGTCATGTCGAATGCGCGCCGTGCCTGCTGCGGAAATGCCCCCTCGACCTTCGCTGCCAGCGTGAGCTGGAAGCCGCAACGGTCGTCGAAGCCGTGCGCTCGATGCTCGCCGCCATCACGGCGGATGCCTGAGTGCGGCCGGTCGCTCGCATATCGCGTCTTGCCGCGGGCGGCGGCGGCTGCTTCCATCCGCGCCCAACCCCGCATTCCCATGGCCAACAAAGACGTCACCGACCCCGCCAAAATGGAGAAAATCGTCTCCCTTTGCAAACGCCGCGGCTTCATTTTCCAAGCCGGCGAGCTCTACGGCGGACTCAACGGTTGCTGGGACTACGGCCCGCTCGGCACGGAATTGAAGCGCAACCTCAAGGAATACTGGTGGCGCAAAACCGTGCAGGAACGCGACGACATGGTGGGCATGGACGGCGCGATCCTGACGATGGAACAAGTGCTCGTTTCCTCCGGCCACGTCGGCGGGTTTTCCGATCCGATGGTCGATTGCAAGACCTGCAAAGGCCGCTTCCGCGCGGACAATCTGGAAACCTCGCAGTGCAAGGAGAAACCGAGTGTCTGCCCCGGCCAGTCGCCGAAGTGCGAACTCACCGAGCCGCGGCAGTTCAACCTGATGCTCCAGACGAATTTCGGCGCGACCGGCGAGCAGATCGCCTATCTCCGCCCGGAGACGGCGCAGTCGATCTTCGTGCAGTATAAAAACGTGCTGGATTCCAGCCGTGTGAAGCTGCCCTTCGGCATCGCGCAGTGCGGCAAGTCGTTCCGCAACGAGATCAACCCGCGCAATTACACCTTCCGCAGCCGCGAGTTCGAGCAGATGGAAATCGAATACTTCTGCCATCCGGACGACGGCATGCGGCTCACCGACGAGTGGCTCGAGGAACGGCTGAGGTTTTACGAGGAAATCGGCATCCCGCGCGCCAAGCTGCACATCCTCGACGTGCCGGACGGCGAGCGCGCGTTTTATTCGAAGAAGACCTA
>JBMTCD010000051.1:0-17935 GCA_049430545.1 Luteolibacter sp. | reverse complement strand
CGAAGTCACGGTGGATTCACTGGGCCAGGCGCTCGCGCGTTTTTATTACATCGAGCCGATCACCGACTCGGTGGGCGGCGCGGCCGGCGATGCCGTCAGGCGATTGGCGAACCGTGGCGAGCAGTTGATCGAAGGAGCCGCCCGCAACGCCGGCACGGACATCCACGAAATGGTGGTCAAGAAATTCCCCGAAACCACCCATGCCCGCACCATCGAATACCGCGTGCTCAGCGAAGCGGAACTCGCCGCCCTGCACCAAAGCGTGCTCAACGCATGGGAAAAGGGGCGCGGCAGGAAAATCGTCATCAAGTGAGGCAGCGCCGGTGGCTCACTCCGCCGGCGTGGCATCCGGAAGAGCCGTCGAGCCGGGAACCTCCGGCAAGGGCACCGATCCGCCATTCTGGCCGTTCGAGGTTTCGGGGTCGATCACCGTGGGAATCGCCCCTCCGGGTGGAGCATCGCCCGGCGGCGGCGGCACTGGCTCGCCGCCGAATCCCGGCGCCGGAGGATAGACCTGGATTTCATTCGGGTTGACGGCTTGGAATTCAGCGCCGGTGACGGGCGCGGCGGACGGGTCCTCAACCATGACCGTTGGCACCCATCCGACCTCGCCGCTGTCGAGTTCCACTTTCACGTAACTGTGGTCCGCCGAGATCACCTTCATCGAGGTCTTGCGGGGCAGGAGCTTGTCCGCATCGGCATCGCCTTGCGGGCGCTGGGAGAAAAAAGCGGTGTTGTCCATCACGGCAGTGACGAATCCGCCGGTCTTGAATCCCGGTCCGTCCGTCGCAAGACGGGACTCACCCGCGCCCGGAGGACTGAGCGGGTCGAAATTCCCCGTGTGGATCGGGCGGTTCATCGATTCGCAGGATGCCAATGCGAATATCGCCGCAGCAGCACTGAATGTGTTGTGTTTCATTGCCGGATTCTTAAACCCGGAGGATCGCGGGGTCAACTTCATTACCCCCGTTCATTGCCCCGCTTTCAACGGTCCGGCCGCACGCAGCGCCCGCTGGCGGTCGATGAGCGGGGGGTGCGAGTAATCGAGCCACACGCGGAGGGCGGCCGGGCTTGGGTGTGAGAGATGGTCCGAGGTCATTTTGCGCAGTGCGTCGGCAAGCGGCGCGGGATCGCCTGTGGCCTCCGCGGCGTAGGCGTCGGCCTCGTATTCGTGCTTGCGCGACCATGCGTTGAGAAGCACGCCGAGCAGGCGGGCGGCCGGTTCGAAGAGGATGAAAAAGAGCACCAATCCCACGTGCGGCGATATCCGATCCACGCCGAAGGCATCGAACAGGATGCGGGCGAATTTACCGTCCTGCTCGGTGCAGACACCGAGCAGGAAAAACACCGCCGCGGTTTGCATGATACCGGCGGCGAGGCGTTGTTTCACGTGGCCGCGGCGGAAATGGCCGATCTCGTGGGCCAGCACGCCGAGCAACTCGGGCACCGTGCTTTTCTCGATGAGCGTGTCGAACAGCGCGATCTTCTTGCGCTTGCCAAGGCCGGTGAAGAAGGCGTTGGCCTTGGTCGAGCGCTTCGAGCCGTCCATCACGAACACGCCGTCGAGCGGAAAACCGCAGCGTTTGCCCAGTTCCTCGATCCTTTGCTTCAGCTCGCCGTCCGGCATCGGCGTGAATTTGTTGAACAAGGGCATGATCAGCGACGGCGCAAGCCAGGTCAGAAGGATCTGGAATGCGGTGACAAACGCCCAGGCCCACAGCCAGGCGTGATCGATGTGATGGAAAATCCACAGCACGCCCGCCGCCAGCGGCAGGCCCAGCACGGCGGCCAGCAGCAGGCCCTTGATGCGGTCCATGACGAAGGTGGCGGCTGTCGCGCGGTTGAAGCCGTAGCGGTTTTCGATCACGAACGTGTGCCAGACCGAGAATGGCAGCGAGACAAGCGACTGGCCGAGCAAGATGGCGCACAGGAACACGAGACCGCCGGTGATTTCCCCGGCCGTGTGCGAGCGCGCCCAGCCGTCGAGCCAGCCGAAGCCGCCGGCGAACCAGAAAACCAGCAGAATGCACAGCGAGACGATCGACTGGATGATGTCCAGCCGCGCATTGACGATATGATAACTCCGCGCGCGCTCGAGTTTTTCGTCATCCATCACGCTGTCCAGTTCATCCGGCACCTTGGATGGAAACGCGCGCAGATTCAGCAGCGTCGCGGCGAAATCCAGCTTCCAAACCAGAAACAAGGCCACCACGATCATCAACGACACCAAATTCCAATCGCTCATCGCGGCGATGATGCACATGTCCCGGACGGGGCCGACTAAAAAACTCAATCCGGAAACACAATCGCGCGGCGGCCGTCGATGACGGTGGGTGCAGGATGGTCCAACCACCTCGACCACGAGCCCGAAGGCCCGGGATTGATCGTTGCGCGGGCCGCCGATCATCGGTAGCTTGCAGCCCACCGCCATGCCGATTCGTCCGTTCATTTCCAGCCTCGCGGCCGTGTTGTGCCTGGCACTGGCACTGGCACTGGCGACGGCCCATGCCCAGTCGGCGGAGGCTCCGGCCCTGGCCGCGGTGGACACCACGGCGGCACCCGCGCCCGCCAGCCGCGGTGCCTCGGACGGGGCCATCATCACGCGCAAGGACGCACGCACCATCACTCTGAAAATCCCGGCACCGCGCGGCATGATCACCGGCCGCAAGGGCGAGCCGTTCGCGCAGAACCAGGTGGCCTATCAGGTGGCGCTCCAGTTCCGCCAGTTCGAGAATGCCGACCGGGAGTTCGTGATCAACTGGGCGCGCACCCGGCTCGACGCGCTGCAACCACTGGTGGAAAGCGTCACGCCTCTGAGCGACGAGGAGTTATATGATCACTACCGCCACCGCCGCTGGCTGCCGTTGCTGGTGAGCGGCCAGTATGGCGAGGAACAGGCGCGCGTGCTGAAGCCGAAGCTCACCTCCGGCCTGATCCTGCATCCGGTCTACCGCCGCTATTACCCGCACGGTGAGGTGGCTGCCCACATCATCGGCTACACCGGCAGCATCGGCAAGCTGCCCGCCGGCCCGATCAATTTCAACGAGCCGATGTGGGAGGAAAGCGAGGGCCGCGCCGGCCTGGAAAAACTCTTCGACGAAAAACTCAGCGGCGTGCCCGGCATGAAAAAACTGCTGTTCGACGAAAACGGCAACAAATTGCTCGAGGAGCAGGTCAAGCGCCCCGTCCCGGGCGGCACGCTGGTCACCACCCTGGAAATGAAATGGCAGCTTCTGGCCGAAAAAATTCTCCGCGAAGGCTGCCAGCGGGGTGCCTTCGTGGTGCTCGATGTCGTCACCGGCGAGGTGCTCGTCATGGCCTCGCGGCCGTCCTTCGATCTCAACCGCTTCATTCCCGGCATCGGCGAGGACGAGTTCAAGGCGCTCAACGATGACCCCGCCACCCCGCTCTACGGCCGTGCGTTCCAGTCCGCCTATCCGCCCGCCTCGTCCTACAAGCCGATCGTCGCGCTGGCCGCGCTCAACAACGGCGTGGTCACCGAGGAAGGCACGCTCCATTGCCCGGCCGCCATCACCATCGGCAACCACACCTTCAACAACTGGACCAGGACACCCGAGGGCGATATCGACGTGAAACGCGCGATCGCCCGCTCGTGCAACACTTGGTTCTATCAGATCGGCATCGAGGTGGGGCCCTCCGCATTCCTCGGCCTCTCGCGCCGGCTGGGATTCGGCGAGCGCACCGGCCTGCCCCTCATCGGCGAAAACCCGGGACTGGTCCCCAACGACGAATGGATGCTCAAGCACGAGAAACGCCGCATCCTGGATGGCGACACCGCCAACATGTCCATCGGCCAGGGTGTCCTGCTCGCCACGCCGCTGCAGGTGGCACAGGCGATGGCCGGCATCGCCAATGGCGGCGCGCTGCCCAGGCTCCACCTCATCAGCCAGGTGCAGGACATCCGCGGCCGCGTGGTCCAGGCACCCATCCCCGAGCGGCGCAACTGGCTCGGCGTGGACCCCGCCGCCGTCGAGGTGGTCCACAAGGGCATGTCCGACGTGGTCAACTCCGGCTATGGCACCGGCCGCAGCGCCGGTCTCAGCTACACCAAGCTCTGCGGCAAGACCGGCACCGCCCAGTGGGGGCCCAAGTCGAAAAACCAGCGCCTCGCCTGGTTCGCCGGGTTCCTGCCCGCCGACAACCCGCGCTATGCCTTTGCGGTGCTCTACGAGGGACGGCCCAATCAAAAAGTCTCCGGCGGACGCATGGCCGCGCCGATGGTCAAAATGTTCTTCGAGGGCATCAAGGACGAGATCAAGGACGTCATCGCTCCGCCGCAGCGCGCGCTCATCGTGGTGGACGAGAGCAAGGGCATCGTCGCCCCGCCGGTGGCGGATGTCGTGGGCGAGGGCGATGGCGAAGCCCCGTCCAGCGTGCCCTTGCGCGCCCTGCCGGTGGAGCCGCTCGATACCGGTTCCGGGCCGGCTCCCGGCGTGCGGGAAGAAAATGAGGAAGCGCCCGCGCTGCGTGCCCTGCCGGTGGACGAGCACGAGCTGATCGAGGCGTTTTCCGAAGAGCCGTGACCCGAGGCGGCGGTTTGTAACCGCCATGCCCGATATATCCAAAACAAGCGATGGCTTGGGCTGGAAAGGGGAAATGAACCGCAAATGAACGCAGATGCCAAATGACTTGGCACGATTTTCAGATTCACTCACCGGATGACATGGCGCTTCAAAACAAGTCCTTGAAAATCAACGTTCATCCGCGTCCATCTGCGGTTCCATTTTCCAATTCAGGGCAAGAGGAACAGGTTCACCTTCCCGATGGCGGGGCATGGCGGTTGCAAACCGCCGCCACGATACCCCATGAAAAAACACGCGCCTTGCGCCGCGCTCCGCCTTGCGGTGTGCTTGCGCCGTGTTCGCCACCTATGTGCACGATCTCAATCCGGTGTTGCTGCGCATCACCGATGCCATCCAGCTCCGTTGGTACGGACTGGCCTACCTGTTCGGCTTCATCGCCGGATTCCTGCTGTTGAAACACCTTGCGCAACGCGGGCTGTGGGTGCTCAAGCCGGAGCAGACCGGCGATTTCATCGCCGCCGCCGCCTTGTTCGGCGTCTTCCTCGGCGGGCGTCTGGGATACCTGTTTTTCTATCAGCTTCCGGAGAGCGGCTGGGACACGCTCGCCCGCGATCCGCTCATCGTGCTGCGCGTCTGGGAGGGCGGCATGGCCAGCCACGGCGGCATCCTCGGACTGGTCATCTTCACCTGGTTCTACGCGAAAAAACACCAGGTCACCTGGACCGGCCTCGGCGATGGCCTCTGCGTCGTCGCCCCGCTCGGGCTGCTCTTCGGCCGCGTCGCCAACTTCATCAACGGCGAACTCTACGGCCGCGTCGCCGAAGGCGTGCCGTGGGCAGTGAAATTCCCGCTCGCCCTGCAGCGCGAACCCGTCGAGGTGCAAAGCGCCGCCTGGCAGGAATGCACCCGCGTCGAGCCGAAACTCGCCAACACCGAGTCGCTCGCCGACCTCGTCGCCGCCGTGCGCGAAAACCCCGAAGTGGCGAAAACCCTCGGCAACTTCCTCGAACCCCGCCATCCTTCGCAAATCTACGAGGCCCTGCTCGAAGGCGCGCTGCTCTTCGCCATCCTCTGGTTCGTCCGCATCCGCTTCACCAAGGCACCGGACGGGCTCCTGACCGGCTTGTTCTTCGGCCTCTACGCCCTCTTCCGCATCCTCGGCGAGCAATTCCGCGAACCCGACGCCGCCATGGTCGGCCCGCTCACCAAGGGCCAGTTCTTCTCGCTCTTCATGTTCCTCTTCGCTGGCGCCTTCCTCTTCCACGCGTGGCGTGGCTGGCGGAAAAACCGCCGGGAAAGCCCCTGATCCTCCCGGACAACTTGACCCGGGAGCGCCGAGCCCCAGCTCGGCGCGGATGCGGCAAGTCCGCGCCGGTTTCTTGCGAATCCACACCCAGCGCAGCGAGGGTCCGGTGCCGGAAAGAGTAATGAACCGGTTCAGCCCATGGATTCCAATGCCTTGAACTATTGGATTCCATTGCCAATATATTTGACAGATGCCAGCCGGCAAGGGCATCCCCCATTCCCAGGGTTCGATATCGAGCGCAGCACTCTTGGTCCCGGAGGGATCGCTGAAATTAGCCGAAACGGCTAATTTCACATGCCCCTGCCGGGGCAGGAGAAGCGCCCGACGATCCTCACATTTCTCTTTCCGGGCTTACCGGCGGCCTTTTTCGTCGAGGTTGGCGGCCATTTGCTCGTCGGTGGGGGTCTGGGTCGGGACGCCGGTTTCGGGAATGTCGAGGTTGGCGATCCAGGCGATGGCGTTGAGGACCACGCCGCGGTGATCGTCGTGTTTCCAGTTGCGGTGGAAGTGGCCGCCGGTGAAGCCGAAGCCGCGTCCGCCGCCGAGCGAGGCGGGGCGCTCGAAGACCCACATGACATGCTGGGGCTCCTTGCGCTCAAGCACGGCCTCGCGGACGTGCGGGTTGTTCGAGTGCGGTCCGTCGCCGCGTTTGAGCGTTTGCTCGGGCGGCAAGTCGCTGAGGATCGGCGTGACGCCTTCCATTCCCTCGCGGAAACGCATGTGGTAATACCATTCATCGCGGATCTGGAAGTCATCGATGCCACGGGTGACGGGATGTTTCGGCAGATCCTTGAAGTTTGCGTCCCAATGCGGATTCACCGACCAATCGGTGGCGAAGTAGCCGCCGATCAGGTCGAGGAAAGCATCGCCGGGAGCGCCGTTGGGAATTTCCACGCCGTAGTGGATGCAGCCGATGCCGACGCCGGCGTTGGCCATCTGGCGGAGCTTGGCAAGATGCGGCATCGCGGGGTGGCGCGCGCCGCCGTCGGCATACATCACGATGGCGGACGCGCCCTGGAAGACGGATTCGTCCTCGGGCCAACCGTTGGTGACGACGACCGCCTCGACCGGCAGGCCGCTGCGGTTCAAGTGGTCCGCAAGCAGCATGCACCCGGCGCGGTGTTCGTGCTCGCCAGGTCCGTGGCTGGCCTTGCCGGCGATGAAGACGATTTTCTTTTTTCCGGGATCCGCGGTGGGTTTACCGCTTTCCGCGGTGCCGCGGTTGAGCAGGAAAACGGCGGCGAGCCCCATGATCGCGAGCGGCAGAAACAACGGAGAGAGTGAGCGGCGGAATAGGTTCATCACCGCTCAATACGCCACGGCGCGGAAGATCTTGCCATGGAAAAAACGCCGGCTTCTCACAAACGCACGGCGAGGCGGGTCTGCGGGTCGAGCGGAAACTCGCGCAGGACAGGTGCCTGCGAGCGCCGGTGGATGCCCACCAGCAGGCCCACGGCGGCCAGACTGAAAACCATGCTGGTGCCGCCATAGCTGACGAATGGCAGCGGCAGGCCGTCGTTGGGCAGCAATGCGGTGGTGACGGCGATGTTCTGGATGGCCGGAACCACAATCACGCAGGTGAGCCCGAGCGCGAGGCAGCGGTTGAAGACGGTGAGCGCCTGCATGGCGATGCCCAGCCCGGCGACTGCGATGAGCACGTAGCAGAGCACGACGCCGAGGGTGGCGAGGAGACCGAGTTCCTCGCCGACGACGGGGAAAATGAAATCGATGTGGGCGAAGGTGAGGGTGCCGAATTTCTCCACGCCGTTGCCGAGACCGACGCCCCACGGGCCGCCGTTGCCCAGCGCGTAGAGCGCGCGGATCTGTTGCATGTTGGTGCCGAGGACATGCTCGGGGTTTTCGAGGTCCAGCCAGGCCTCGATCCGCGTCGAGCGGACCGGATCGTTCATCACATACCATACGGCCGCGGCGGCGACCAACGCGGCCACCGGCACCGAGTAGCGCAGCCGGCTGCCGACACAGAAAAACACCGCTCCGGTGGTGGCCGAGAGTGTGAGCGCCGAGCCGACGTCGGTCTCGCCCGCGATGAGAGCAATGGGAATGCCGGCGATCAGCCCCGGCAGCACAAAGCCGCGCCAGAAAGTGCCCACCTCGGTCTGCCAGCGGGCGAACCAGGTGGCGAGCGCGATGATGACCACGACCTTGGCCATTTCCGACGGCTGGAACTGGCTGATCAGCGGCATGCGGATCCAGCGCTTGGAACCAAAGCTCTCGACTCCGATGCCGGGGACATAACACAGGATCAGCAACACGCAGGCGAGCAGGTAGAGCCAGACGGTCAATTTCCGGATCCATTCCGCAGGGCACCATGCGGCCAGCACCGCGCAGAAAAGCCCGGCAACGACCATCGCCGATTGGCGGGTGAGGAAGTGATAAGGTTCCTCGAAACCTTTCACCCACGCGCTGGTGCTGGCCAGCATGACCAGCCCGAGGGCGCACAAGGCGGCCACCGCGGCACACAGGAGGATGGAACAATAGCGGGCCAACTGCGTCTTGTGGATGTGGGATGATCGATCAGTGCGCGGGTATGGTCAGCCGGGCACCGGCACGGAGTTTCAGCGGATCGGAGATGCCATTGGCCTCCATCAGCGCTTGCTGGCTGACCTCATATTGTTTGGAGAGGCCATAAATGCTCTCGCCGGGTTTCACGACATGGTGACGGCGCGAAACCGGGGTGGCGCGCGGCGGAGCGGCCACGGGGCGCACCATCACGGCGCGCGGGGCATCGCTGACATCCACGACCTGTCCACGGCCGGAGGCCTGGGAATTGCTCTCGCGGATGGCAGCCAGCTCCGGCGGCTCCTCGGCCACGATCCGGCGGGGCGGGATTTTGAGGATGAGCCCGGGGCTGATTTCGGCGTGGTTGTTGATATCGCGCAAATCGCCCTCGTCCACCTCCTCGGCGGCGGCGATGCGGGCGTAATTGTCGCCGGCGCGGACGATGTAAGGTTTCTCGCCGCTGGAGAGGCGCGGCGGCTCGCCGCTGCGCCGGGGTGCAATGCGCCGGGGTGCATCGGCGGTGGTGGTCGCGGCTTTGTTTCCGGATGAGCTGGCGCTGCCGGACTCGCGGCCTTGCAGGAACTGCTGGTGGATGAAGATGAGCGCGATGGCGACAATGTGGATCAAGAAGATGATCGTGAGCGAGCGCGAGATTCTGGCACCATCGTATTCCTCTTCGATTTCCGGGGCGGTGCCGGCGGCGGCGACGCGCTGGCGGCGGCCGCGGGTGGTGACGGCGTGGAAGCGGTGCAGGATGCCCTTGGATACCGGACGGCGTTTGACGGGGAGCGTTTGGAATTTCATAGGCATGGATCAGTGCAGTTGATGGACGATGTCGCGGAATGCGTCGCCGCGCTGGACGTAGTTCTGGAATTGGTCGAACGATGAGGTGCCGGGAGACAGCAGGACGGTGGAGCCGCGCGGGGCCAGCTTGCGGGCTGCGGCCACCGCATCGTCGAGCGTGGAAACCGCCTCGGTGGGCACGGCCGCGGCGAAGATGGCGGCAAGCGGATCGGCGATCTGGCCGAAGGTCACGGCGGCCAGCGATTTTTCGCGCAGCAAGGGAAGCAGTGGCGAGTAATCAAGACCCTTTTCCTTGCCGCCGGCGATCAGAACGACGGGCCGGGTTTGCGAGCGCAGCGCGCTTTCGAGCGCGTGGAGGTTGGTGGCCTTGGAATCATTGATGTATTCCACACCATCGAGCGTGCGGATGAGTTCGCAGCGGTGCGGCGGAGGCGCGTAGCCATGGAGCGCCTCGCGCACGATGCCGGGACTGATGCCGAGCGCGGCGCAGGCGGCGGTGGCGGCCATGGTGTTTTCCGCGTTGTGAAGTCCGCGCAACGCGGTGTCCGCCGCCATGTCGAGGCATGCGGCTCCATCATGGAAAATGATCGTGCCATCCGAGAACCAATCGGCTTCCCGATCGGTGGTGGAGAAGGTGACCTGCCGGCAATCCGGCAGGGCGAGGTTTTCGCCGGTGCGGACCACGGCGGTGTCATCCGGCCGCAGGTTCATGAAAACCCGCGACTTGGCCGCGTGATAGGCCTCGACGGTAGGGTAGCGGTCCATGTGATCGGGCGCGAAGTTGAGCCAAATGGCCACGTCCGGACGGAGCGTGCGGATGGTCTCGAGCTGGAACGAGCTGAGTTCCAGAGCCACGACCGCGGGGTGGCGCGGCTGCAAGACCACCTCGCTGAACGGTGTGCCGTAGTTGCCGCATGCCGTGCCGCCGAGTCCTGCCTGCGCCAGGATGCGCGCGACCAGCTCGGTGGTGGTCGTCTTGCCGTTGGTTCCGGTGATGCCGACGATTTTCCCCTGATAGAAACGTGAGGCGAACTCGACCTCGCCGACCGTCTCGCCGGCTTGCTTTTCGAATGCGGCGACAAAAGGGCCGTAGGTATCGATGCCCGGGCTGACCACCAGCAGGTCGCACGGAACGCCGGAAACCTGCGCTTCATTGACATTCGGATGGACTTCCACCTCCGGCGGCGCACCGGCAAAGGCCTCGGGGCCGCCGGCGTCCCACATCGAGACGCGCGCGCCCTCGCGCAGGGCAAGGCGTGCGGCGGCCAGGCCGCTGCGGCCCGCGCCGAGGATGGCGATGTGTTTGCCTGCGTAGCGCATGTCAGAGAATCTTGAGAATGGCGAGACCGAAGAGGGCGAACATGATGGAAAGGATCCAGAAGCGCACGATCACCTGGCTTTCGTGCCAGCCGAGCAGCTCGAAGTGATGGTGGATGGGCGACATCCTGAAGATGCGCTTCCTGCGGAGCTTGAAACTGCCGACCTGCAGGATCACCGACATCGCCTCCATCACGAAGATGCCGCCGATGATCACGAGCAGCAGTTCCTGCTTGGTGCAGATCGCCGCGCCGCCGAGCGCGCCGCCGATGGCGAGCGAGCCGGTATCGCCCATGAAGACCTTGGCCGGATGGCAGTTGAACCACAGGAACCCGAAGGCCGCTCCGGCCAACGCCATCAGAAACACCGACAACTCGCCGATATACAAATTGTGGGGAACGACGAGATACTCGACGGACATGAAATAGTGGCCCGCAAGATAGGCCAGCAGCGCATAGGCCAGCGCGGTGCTGATGGTGCAGCCGGTGGCCAGGCCGTCGAGACCGTCGGTCAGGTTGACCGCGTTCGAGCAGCCGACGATGACCAGCGCGAAGAATGGAATGACCAGCCAGCCGAGATCGATGAGCGGCGATTTGAAAAGCGGGAAGCAGATCGCGCCGATGCCGATGGGATTGTTCTCGCCGAGCGTGAATCCGGCCTCGCCCGCGGCAATGCGTGCGTCGCCCGCGCCGAAGCCGGAAATCTCCGGCTTGAAAAAGACGAAGGCGGCGGCCACCAGCGCGATGGCGAACTGCCAGGCGAGCTTCTTGCGGCTGCTGATGCCGTCCGATTTCTTTTCCTTCACCTTTTTGTAGTCATCGCAAAGGCCCAGCAATCCACACGCGGCCATGGTGCAGGCGCAGACGGCGACGAAAGGGTTGAACGGCCGTGCGCAGACCAATGTGGCGACGAGCACGGTGCCCAGGATGAGCACGCCGCCCATGGTGGGCGTGCCGATTTTGCCGCCATGGAGTTCCGCGAGCTTGTGAACTTCCGCGGCGGTGCGGATCGGCTGGCCGACCTTGAGCGAGATGAGCCGGCGGATGACGCGCGGGCCGAAGATCAACGACAGAATGAATGCCAAAAGCCCGGCGCTTGCGGCGCGGAAAGTGATATATTGAAAAAGATTGAGAAACGAGCAGGCATGCGCCCAGCCGGCCTGGCCGGAGGCTTTTTCGGCCTCAAAGGCCTGGAACCAGAAATCGTAGATGGCGGGAAGCATCAGTTCTCGGAAAATGCGGCGTTCATGACTTTCTCGACGGTGGCGGCGCGGCTGCCCTTGAACAGCACGGCATCGCCGGCCTTGACCTCGGCACGCAGCCAGGCGGCGGCGGCATCGAAGTCCGGGAAATGCGGCGCGCCGCCGGCACCATCGGCGATGCCCTCGGCACCCTGGCCCACGGCGATCACATGCAGCCCGCGCGCGGCGGCGAGCTGCCCGGTTTTCACGTGGGCGGCAGGGGCGTGCAGGCCGAGTTCGCCCATGCGACCGAACACGGCGAAGCGGCGCGCGCCATTGTGCAATGGCATGTCCGCAAGCGTCTCGATGGCGGCGGCCATCGATTCGGGATTGGCGTTGTAGGTGTCGTCGAGGACCGTGATGCCGCCGGATTGGTAACGGCGCAGTCTTCCTCCTGTGAGAGAAGCATGGCCCAGACCCGCGGCGATTTCATCCACCGGCACGCCGAGTTTCCAGCCTGCGGCGGCGGCGAGCAGGGCGTTGGTGACCATGTGCTTGCCCGGCACCGGCAAGGTGACCTGTGCCGCTCCCGTGCCATCGATGACGAGATCGAAGCGGCTGTGGTCGGCGGCAAGATGCAGTTCTTCGGCGCGCACGAGGCCGCGGCCGTTGCCGACCGAGACGATGTGGGCCTTGGTGCGCTGGCGGAAGTATTCGTGGTAATCGCAGGTGGCGGAAATGAACAAGGTCCCGTCGGCCGGCAGCGCGCGGGCGAGCGTGCCTTTTTCCTCGGCGATGGCATCGCGCGAGCCGAGATGTTCGATGTGGGCGGTGCCGATGTTGGTGATGATGCCGTATTTCGGCCGCGCGATTTCGCACAGCGGGGCGAGTTCTCCCGCGTGGTTCATGCCGATTTCCCACACTGCGGCATCGTGTTCCGGCGCGGTGGCGAGCACGGTGAGCGGCAGGCCGATGTGGTTGTTCAAGTTGCCGCGGGTGGCGGAAACGTTGAACTTGCGCGCGAGAACGGCGGCGGTGAAATCCTTGGTGCTGGTCTTGCCATTGGAGCCGGTGATGCAAACCACCTGCAAGGCGAGCTGTTTGCGCCACCAATGGGCGAGTTTCTGCAAGGCGAGCAGGGTGTCGGAAACGAGGATGACGGCGGCGTGCGGCGGGCAGGCGGCGCTCCATTCGCTCGCGACAACGACCGATGCGCCCGTTTCAATCGCCGTTGGCGCGAAGGCGTTGCCATCGAAGTTCTCGCCGCGCAGAGCGAAAAACAATGCCCCTTTGCCGAGCGTGCGGGTGTCGGTGGAAACTCCGCCGGCGGCGAGCGCGTCGGGATTTCCCGCGGCCACTTGTGTGCCGAGGATTTCCGCGATCTGGCTGGCGGTGAGTGGGTTCATCGGTTCTGGGCGATGGTGGCGGCACGCGTGCGCAGGGCGCGCGAGGCGTGCTTGCGGTCGTCGAAGGCGATGACTTCATCGGCGAACTGCTGGGTGGTCTCGTGGCCTTTTCCGGCGATCAATATGATATCTCCTGAAAGCGCGTTCGTGATGGCGCGGGAAATGGCCTCGGCGCGGTCGGGAATGGCAAGGTGGCCTTTGCCCGCCATGCCTTTTTCGATGTCACGGATGATGGCGAGCGGGTCTTCGGAGCGTGGATTGTCCGAGGTGACGATGCAGGCGTCGCTGAGCGATGCGGCGGCCGCACCCATGAGCGGGCGCTTCGCCTTGTCGCGGTCGCCGCCGCATCCGAACACGGTGATGAGGCGCCGCGGGCCGAGCTCGCGCAGCGTGCGGCAGGCGTTTTCCAGCGCGTCGGGCGTATGGGCGTAATCCACGAACACGGTCGCTCCGCCGGCATTGCCGACGTTTTGCATGCGCCCGGGCACCTGCGGCGCATCGGCGATGGCGGCGATGGCCTCGCGCGGACGGATGCCGCAGAAAATGGCGGCGGCGACGGCGGCCATGATGTTGTAGATGTTGAATCGCCCGATGAACGGAGCGCGCACCAGATGGCTGCGGCCCTTGGCATTCAGCTCGAACTCCATGCCGCGCGGGTTCTGGCGGAAATTGTTGGCGCGGAAATCGCAGTGGACGTTGAAGCCGTAGCGGACGACGGGCAGTTTGCCATCGAGTTCGGCGGCGAGTTCCGCGCCGCGGGCGTCGTCGGTGTTGATGACGGCCACCGGTCGCTTGCCATGCGAATCGGCAGCGAGATCGCGGAACCACGAGGCCTTGGCCTGCCAATAGGCCTCGAGCGTGCCGTGGTAATCGAGGTGATCCTGGGTGAGATTGGTGAATACACAGGCGTCGAACCCGATGGCGGCCACGCGCTTCTGGTGAATGCCGTGCGAGGAAACCTCCATCGCCACGCCGCGGCAGCCGTGGTCGCGCATGCGGCCAAGAAGTCCGGCAAGCCCGACCGGCCCCGGCGTGGTGTGGCTGGCCGCCTCGGTGGTTTCACCGTCATCGACGAGGATGGTGCCCAACAGCCCGGCACGGTGCCACACGCTTTTCATGACGTGGTGGATCAGGAACGCGGTGGTGGTCTTGCCATTGGTGCCGGTGACACCGGCTAGCTTCATGTCCCGCGAGGGATCGCCGTGCAGGGCGGAGGCGAGGCGGGCGAGGGCGTCGCGTGAATCGGCAACATGCAGCCATGCGACTGAAGATGACAGATCGTCGGGCGGCGCGGTTTCGGCGACGATGGCGGCGGCCCCGGCGGCCAGCGCGTCGTTGATGAACCGATGGCCATCGACACGCCCGCCGCGGATGGCTGCGAACATGGTGCCAGCACCGGCCTCGCGCGATGAATCGGTGACGGCGGTGATTTCCAAGTCCATCGGGCCGCTGGCCGTGGCGCGGGGCAGACAGGCGGTGAGTTCGCGGAGTGTCATCGTGTGGTTTCGGCCAGCTCCTCGGGAAGCGGCTCGGTGGGTTGGAGATTCAGATAGGCGGCCGCGCGTGCGCCGATGCGGCCGAAAATAGGCGCGGCGATGGTGCCGCCGTAGCGTTTCACCTTGGTGGTGAGCGGATCGTCGATGACGACGATGGCGACAAAGGCGGGATTTTGCGCGGGCAGCATGCCGGCGAAGGAAACGGTGTAACGGCCATCGAGGTATCCGCGGCCGTTCGGATTGTGTTTCAATGCAGTGCCGGTCTTGCCGGCGACCTTGTATCCGGGCACGGCGGCGAGCATTCCGGTGCCTCCTTCTTCGGTCACCTTGGCCAATGCCTCACGCATCTGGCGCGCCACGCCGGGCTTGATGACCTGGGCGGCGACTTCGGGCGGGTAGTTCTCGATCACGGTGCCATCGTTGGCGACGAGCGATTTGACGATGCGGGGCTTGGGCAATTTGCCATCGCCGGCGATGACCGAATAGGCGCAGGCCATTTGCAACGGCGTGACATTGAGCGCGTAACCGTAGCTGGCGCGCGAGAAATCGACGGCATTGCCTGTGTCGCGGCAAATGCCGGCGCTCTCGCCGCTGAGCAGGATGCCGGTTTTCAAGCCGAATCCCCAACGCCTGGCGTAATCGTAAAAGCGCTTCACGCCGAGCTGGCGGGCGAACTTGTAGGCGCCGATATTGCTGGATTTCACCAACACATCTTCGAGTGTGAGATAATCATAAGGATGGTGGTCCGGCACTCGGACGGCCCCTTCCCGATAGAGACCTTGATGACAGAAAACCAAGGTCTGCGGACCGGCCAATCGCTCGTTGAGCACCGCGGCGGCAGCGACGATTTTGAAAGTGGAGCCGGGTTCATAAATCGCCTGCACCGCATAATTGAATCCATTGGTGGCCACATCGCGGCGCTGGTTCAGATCGAAGTGCGGGCGGCTGGCCATCGCGAGGATTTCACCGGTCTGCGGGTCCATCAACACGACGGCACCGCGCTTCGATTCGAATTCAGCCAGGCCGGCGTCGAGCTCCTCCTCGACGATCGCCTGCAATCCCATGTCCAGGGTGAGCTGGACGTTGAGCCCGGCACGCGGCGGCAGCAGGCTGGTGGAACCACCCGGCACGACCAGCCCGCGGGCATCGCGGCTGTGCTGCCTCCAGCCATCGCGGCCGGCGAGGTATTCCTCCATCGCGGACTCGATACCGAAGCGACCGACGACCCGGTGCTCGATCTTGCCTTCCTCATTGGTTTCCTCGATTTCGCCGGTGAAGCCGGTCAGGTGTGTGGCGAGGTTGGGCGCGGTGTACCAGCGCTTGATCGAGTTCTGGAACTCGAAGCCCTGGAGCCAGTGGTTGCCGACCATTTCGCGCAGGCCTTCGGCCACGTCCTCGGGCAGATCCTTGGCGACGGGCACCCATTTCCCGCTGCTGTTCTCGATGCGCGCGCGCAGCTCGTCACGGCGCATGCCGAGCGGCCTGGCGAGCAAGCCGATGGCGCAGGCGAGGTGTTTGGCGACAATGGCGTCGGCGCTTTCTCGGTTGAGGATATCGCCGCGCAGCGCGTGGATGCGACGGCTGCGGGCGGCCTCGTCGAGTTGGCACCAGCCCTCCTCGGCGCTCGCTTCCTCGTAGGCCAGGCCGAACGCGGCGAGTTTGTAATCGTAGAGGTGGTTCTTGTCCACGAACACGGTGGATACTGGAATACTGCGTGCAAGCGGCTCCTCGTGGCGGTCCACGATCATGCCGCGGATGGCGGGCAGCTTCTCGATCCGATGGTATGCCTTGCGGGAACTTTCCGCATAACGGTGCCGGTCCACCAGCTGGATCTGAACCAGCCGCCCCGAAAGCACGCTGAGCACGATCACCAGGATCGTGCACAGAACGATGCAGCGGGTCTGAAAGGCGGTATTCACTGGCTAGGGAGCGGCGGATGCCACGCTGCGCGGGTGCCGTGGCGCGGGATCCATCTCTTCAACGACGGCGAGCGAGATCGGCCGCAGATCCGAACGGTTCTCTTCAAGCTGTTTGCGGATGGCGAAGCGGTTGAGGAGCTGGTCCATCCGCATCTCGATGGTGCGGATTTCCAGGCGGCAGTGTTCGACGCGGCGGTCGATGGCATCGATTTCCCGCCGCACCTGGATCTGGCGGTTTTTGAAATAGACGTGCAGCACCCCGCCGGCGGCCGCGATGGCGGTGGCGAGAATAATGGCGAAAATGACGAAGCCGGAGGTGCGGGGTTGGTCTTTGCGGCGGTTCATGGCGCGTGGTCCAAAAGCCGGGCGACCCGCAGTTTGGCACTGCGGGCCCGTGGGTTGGCGGAGGTTTCGGCAGCGCTGGCGACGATCGCCTTGCGGACGGGAAGCTCGAATTGGAAGTCCGGGTTCGGCCGTGGCTCCGGCCAGCCGGGGTCGTCGATGAAGCGCGCCGAGCGGTGCCTCAGGAATCGTTTCACCATGCGGTCCTCAAGGCTGTGGAACGTGATGACCAGCAAGCTGCCGCCGGGCTTGAGAACACGCGGCGCGGCATCCAGCGCGGCGGCCAGCGATTCAAGCTCCTCGTTCGCCGCCATGCGGATGGCCTGGAACGCGCGGGTGGCCGGGTGAATGCGGCCATGGCGACTCACCGCGCACTCGATGCAGGCGGCGAGTTCCATGGTCGTGGCAAACGGCCTGGCCGCGCGTTGCTTCACGATGGCCGCGGCGACCCGGCGGGCTTTCGGTTCCTCGCCAAATTCGAAAAAAATCCGCACCAATTCCGCCTCGCTCCACTCGTTGACGATTTCCGCCGCGCTGTGCGCGCTGGATGGGCCCATCCGCATGTCCAGCGGGCCTTCGCGCATGAAGGAAAACCCACGCTCGGGCGCGTCGAGTTGGCGCGAGGAAACGCCGAGATCGAGCAGGATGCCATCGGCACGCCGCCCGTCACGGATCGGCGGCGCTTCCTGGAGCCGGCCGAAGTTCCCCTCCCAAGTGGAAAAACGTCCGCCGTATCCCGCCAATCTCGTGCGCGCGTGCGCGAGAGCCTCCGGGTCGCGGTCGATGCCGAGCACCTCGGCACCCGCTTCGAGAAACAATTGGCTGTGGCCGCCGCCGCCGAGCGTGCCATCGATGATGAACATGCCGGAAGCGGCACCTATCCATTCCGCCACCTCGGCCGGCATCACCGGCAAGTGGTAGCCGCCGCCAGCCGCAGCGCCCCCAGAAACATCGGGTGTCCGCGCCGACAACCAACCAGCAGCGGCGCGGACGTCCGTGTGGTCGCCCGGGGGCCGCACTCTCCCGAGAGCGACTTCCGGTCTCGGAAACAAATACGACGATTGCCGCGCCAAGATGCGATTTATTGATTGGTGGTTTGGA
>JBMTCD010000050.1:0-18101 GCA_049430545.1 Luteolibacter sp. | reverse complement strand
CCAGCACCGCGCCCATATCCTCGATCTGTCCATCGTCCCCGCGCGCGTTTCTGGCGCAATCGCGCAGAACGCGATTGCCATCGCCGCCAAGGTCGCCACCGCGCTGAACTACCGCGGCCTCATGGGCGTAGAGTTCTTCGTCAAGCCGGGCGGCGAGCTGCTCGTCAACGAGATCGCCCCGCGCCCGCACAACTCCGGCCACCACACGCTCGACGCCTGCGCCACCTCGCAGTTCGAACAACAGCTCCGCATGGTCCTCGGCCTGCCCGCCGGCTCCACCCGCCTGCTCTCGCCGGTCGCCATGCTCAACCTGTTGGGCGACATGTGGCCGGATGAAACCATGCCACCCGACTGGCTGCCGCTGTTTGCCGACGGCGAGGCTTTCCTCCACCTCTACGGCAAGCGCCACGCCAGCCTGCGCCGCAAGATGGGCCATGTGAACTTCCTCGGTGCCACCGCCGGGGACGCGCTCGCCCGCGCGCTCGCCCTCAAAAACCGCTGGCTCGAACAAGCCGCCGGCCGCCGGCACCCCGCCAGCGATGCGTGATGGATTGAATGTGAAATGAACCGCAGATGGACACAGATGGACGTGAATGGGAGAACCCCGTGCAGCCAGTCGGGAAAACATTGCGGATGCCCATGAAAGACAACGCGAACCTCTCCATATCTGCGTGAATCCGCGCCCATCTGCGGTTCGAATTTCCAAATCGTTGTTGGAAGGCGCTGTCAGCCGTCGTGACGCGCTGCTCACCGCGGAAACCGACGCCGTGCGGCTCATCGACGGCGCGGGCGATGGCCTGCCGGGCATTTGCCTCGAATCCTTCGCCGGACGCCTGCTCGTTTCCACCACCGACGGCCGCGTGCCGTCGGAAATGAAGCACTGGATGAGGGATCGCAGCGCCTCGAGTTATGTCAAACGCCTCGATCCGCAGCAAAAGGACTCGCCAGCGCATCTGTGCGGACCGGAAATCACCGATCCCTTCCTGATCCGCGAGAACGGCCTGCGATTCGAGATCTCGTTCCAAGCCGGCTACTCGCAGGGCATCTTCCTCGATCAGCGCGACAACCGCGCCGAGACACGCCGCCGCATGCGCCCCGGGCTGCGGCTGCTCAACACCTTCGCCTACACCGGCGCGTTCTCCGTCGCCGCCGCCAGTGCCGGCGCGGAAACCACCACGCTCGACCTCTCGCAGCCCTACCTCGATTGGGCGAAGCGCAACCTGGCACACAACGCGATCGACCCGGTCGCGCACCATTTCTGCAAGGGCGACACCTTTCATTGGCTGCGTCGCTTCGCCAAACAAGGCCGCAAGTTCGACGCCATCGTGCTCGATCCGCCCACCTTCTCACGCGACGAAAAAGGCAAGGTCTTCCGCGTCGAAAAGGACTTTGGCGAACTTTCCGCACTCGCCGCCGCCATCCTAGGCCCCGGCGGCTGGCTGCTCTGCTGCACGAACTTCCGCGGAATGAATCCGCGCGAATTCGAACGGCTTGCCACTTCACAACTCCCGCGCGCGGTGCAGGCCCGCCACGCGCCGATGCCGCCGGATTTCACCGACACGCCGTATCTGAAATCGCTGTGGCTTTCTGTATGAAATGTGTCGATTGACCTGCCTGCGGGCAGGAGTCAGGCCTATCGCCGGAGGCACCAAGCGATAGGCCCGTGAGGAAATTCACCGTGGCCGCGGAATCACTTCTTGTAGCTCTCCAACTTCTCTTGGAGTTCCGCCTTTTGTTCCTCCTTCACGGTGTGTTTGATGGCCTCCTCCTGGGTGGCGACGGCACCTTCCTTGTCCCCGGCGAGAAACTTGGCACGAGCAAGGATGGCCAACACGGCGGGATTTTTCCCTTGAGCAAGGCTCGACGCCTGCTCGGCAAGCTGGACGGTGATCTTGCGATCGAACCCGTCCAGCTGCTCCGCATCGTTGAGCTGGGAGGCAAACCGGGTGAGGGAATGCACCGCTTGGGGATTATTCTGCCCCTGCTTTGCGGCAGCCAGCATCGAGAGGGCGTATTCGCCGGCCCGCTTGCCGTCCTTGGACTTCACCGCGATGTCCATCCGCATCATGGGAAGATAGAAGTTTGCGCGGGGATCGTCGAAGCCTTCCAGCTCGGCGAGCGCCTCCTGCGCCTTGGCGATTTCACCCTCATTGATGGCTTTTTGGAATTTCTCCATGGTGGCCTGGATGGCTTTCCGCTGCTCCTTCTCTTTCTTCGCCTTCGCGGCGTGGGCGGCCGTGTCGAAGCTGCCGTCAATGATCTGGCCCAGTGTTTCCTCGCTCAGCGTTCCCGGGTGGCCGATCCATGCGATCGTGCCTTCCTTGTTCACGATGAAGGCAGCTGGAATACCCCTTTGGCCCGCAGCCTTCATCCAGGTATTCGCCATCTTGCCCTCGCCGCCGTCGGATTTGTCATCAAGAGCCACGCGATAGGTCATTTTTTCACCCATTTTTTCGATAAAGGGCTTCACCTTGGCCTCATCGCGCTCCCAAACATTCTGCCCGATCACCACCAGTCCCTTGTCGGCATGCTTCTTGTGCAGTTCGTTCACATGGGGAATGGCTCTCACGCAGGGTCCGCACCATGTGGCCCAGAACTCCACGATGTAGGTCTTTCCCTTTTCGAACTCCTTCACCGCCTCGCCCTGGACGAACTCCCCACTGGCAAGGGGTGGGGCGGGGCTGCCCACGACGAGGTCCTGGGCATGGGCGGTGGACAACAGGCAAACGGCGGCAAGGGCCGGAATCAGTTTTTTCATCGATTTATCGGTTTAAACGCGCACGTTTGTGGCCCGGATGCCGCGGCTTGTCGATGAGAGTTTTCGGTCGGCTGGCCACAGCCTGGCGGATACGCCAAGGAGGATTCCCGGCACTTCCTAACACCGGAACCACATCGTGAATTCCCGCCGGTTGCCCGAGAGATGGGTCGTGGCCAAGTGGTTGAGGCGGCTTGTTTGCGCGTCCGCAAGCACCTTGCCGTGCAGTGCGAGCAGTTCAGCCATGCCGTCGCGACCCGCCGTTTTCAGCGTGAAGATGATCCATGCGCCATCCCGCAGGCATGATGTCAAGCGCATCACTTGCGCGAAGGCATCCAAGGGATCGCCGTTCATGTCGCAAAGCAGCGCGTCGAATTTCCTTCCCCGCTCCGGTTGCCATATCGAGACATCCTTTTGAAAAAAAACCAATCCCTCGGCACCAGCGAGCCGTGGGTCGAGAGGCGCGCGGTCGATGGCCGTGACCTTGTGGCCGCGGTTCAACAACTCGAGGGTCATGCCGCCCGGGCTGGCGCCGAGTTCCAGCCAACGCGCGTCTTTCCCGGGCGGCTCGCCATGCAAGGCCGCGTGGTGCAGCGCCTCTGCGATTTTCGCGCCCGCGCGGCTGATCGCTGCGGCCGCCGACTTCGGCAAATGATGGATCCCGCCGGGATAGAATCCATTGCATTCCCGCGGGCTGGCCATGCCCGCATACAAGCCGCCCGCACCGACCATGCAGAACAATGCCGGCTCGTCCGGCCGCTGGAGTCCCGCATCGGCGAGCGGCATTGCCGAGTCCGGAAACAACTGCAGGCAACGCCCGCGCAGGTTGGAGGCCAGCCGCTTGAACCAGCCGTTGCCCGGCCCAGGCTGCAGCACGCCCACCCAGACCGTGCGGGGTCTGCGGGCCGCGAACTTGCACGCAAGCGCCGTGGCAGCCTTTTCGATGAAACCCTGCACTTTTCCCGGATCGCAGGGCCAGGCGTGCTCCACCGGCAAAGACCACGGCACGAAAATCCCCGCCGCCCCGCCGCGTGGCGAAACGCCCGCCGGCAAGCGCACCAAAGAATAAACCCCCAGTTCCTTGCTGGAGGGAGTTCCCATGGCTTCCAGAACCTCAGGCCGCAAATCCGCAAACACCTCCGGAACACGAACCAACCAGAGACGCGGCGATGATTCAGCGGACGTTGGCATGATTTCCCAAAGCCCGAGACCATGCAATGCGCCGCCCAGCCACGCAAGCGCCAGCCATGACACTCAAACCCGATCGACGGGATACATTTCGGGGGTGACGATGCGGGAGCGCGGGCTTATGGAGCGCGCATGGACGACATGGCATCGATGCGTTTTGGGGGGATCGCCCGGCTTTATGGCGGAGCGGCGCTGAAGCGTTTTCTGTCAGCGCGGGTGGCGGTGGTGGGAGTGGGCGGCGTGGGCTCGTGGGCGGTGGAGTCGCTGGCAAGGTCAGGCATCGGCCATCTGACGCTGGTGGACCTGGATGAAATCTGCGTGACGAACGTGAACCGCCAGCTCCACGCGGTGGACGGCCAGATCGGACGGCAGAAGACCGAGGTGATGGCGGAGCGGGCGCGGGCGATCCATCCGGGCGCGCAGGTGGAAGTCGTGCCGCGGTTTTTCACCGAGCAAACTGCTGCGGAGATTCTAACAAGCGGCTTCGATGCGGTGATCGACGCGATCGACACGACACGCCACAAGGCGCTGCTGTTGGCGGAATGCCACCGGCGCGGGATTTTCGCGGTGACCTGCGGTGGCGCGGGCGGCCGGCGCGACCCGACGCGCATCCGGGTGGCGGACTTGGCGCACAGCGGCAAGGATCCGCTGCTGCACCAGATACGGCGCGGATTGCGGCGCGACTTCGGATTCCCGAAAATACCCATGGGTGTGAAGCCGGCCCCGCTGGGCATCGATGCGGTGTTTTCCGACGAACCGCGGGTTTTCGTGCAATGCGACGGCGAGGTGGGTGAGGAACGGCCGGCAGAATCCGGCGGTGAGCGGCTCGGCTGCGACGCGGGACTCGGCAGCGTGACACACGTGACCGCGGCCTTCGGCATGATCGCCGCAGGGCGCGTGCTGGAGCGTCTCGCGCGGCAGACCCGTTAGACCGTGGCGCCACGCAGCGGCGGCAGGCCAAGCATTTCCGACAGCGCCTCGCGCGGCCGCCAGGTGAGGATTTCCGGCTCGCCGTGGGTGACCAGCACGGTGTGCTCGAAGTGTGCGGACGGCTTGCGGTCCTCGGTGATGACGGTCCACCCATCGTCGAGGATCCTGACAGATGGCACGCCCGCGTTGACCATCGGCTCGATGGCGAGCGTCATGCCGGGCATCAGGACGGGCGATTTGCCTGCGGGGCGGAAATTGGGAACCTGCGGTTCCTCATGCAGGCGGCGACCCACACCGTGGCCGACGAACTCGCGCACCACGGAGAAGCCCTCGGTTTTCACAAAGGCCTCGACCGAGCCGCAGAGGTCGGCGAGGCGCCGGCCGGAGCGGGCGTGGGAGATGGCTTCGTAGAGCGATTGCTCGGTGGCGGCGAGCAATCGCTTGGTTTCGTATGGGATGTCGCCGGCAGGAACAGTGGTGGCGTTGTCACCGATGAAGCCGCCCTTGATGACGCCGACATCGATCTTGACGACATCTCCCGGCATGATGCGGCGCGGGCCGCCGATGCCATGGACGACCTCCTCGTTGACGGAAATGCAGATGTGACCCGGAAATCCGCGGTAGTTGAGAAATGCGCTGCGGCAGTCGTGCTCGCGCATCAGCTCGGCGGCGAGGCGGTCGATTTCCCCGGTGGTGCGGCCGGGCGCCACCTCGCGGGCCAGCGCCACCAGGATGCTGGCGGCGGTTTTGCCAGCGACGCGCATTGCCTCGATCTCACGGGGCGACTTGATGGGGATACGGTTGCGGCGCATGGCGGAGTGGGTGGGCGGCGAGAACATCACGATGCGGCGAGATGCCGCAACAGTTTTGCAGTGACTTCGTCGCGCGGCAGCGTGACGTCACACGCAGTCAGCAGGCCAAGCTCGCCGTAGTGATTGATGAGCGGCGCGGTGTGGCGGGTGTATTCCCGGTGGCGCGCGGCGAAGTTTTCCTCGGTGTCATCGCTGCGGGTGTCCGTGGCCATGCCACAAGATGGGCAAAGGCCGTCGCCGAGCTTTTGCGATTTCTGGCCTGACCAGCGGCATCCAGGGCACTCCACCCGGCCACGGATACGCGAAAGCAGTTCTTCGTATGGCGCTTCGAGCAGCAGGACCGCATCGATTTGCAGACCCTTTTGCCCTAGCCAGGCATCGAGGAACCGCGCCTGTGGCAAACTGCGGGGAAAACCATCGAGCAACCAACCTTGGGAATGGCGTTCGAGCCATCCCCCGAGCGCGTCGCACATCACATCGTCGGGCACATAACCACCGCGCGCGAGGATCGGCCCCGCGATGCGTCCAAGCGGCGTGGCGTGTTCCACATGCTCGCGCAGCAAGGCACCGGTGCCGAGGTATCCGATGCCCAGGTGGTCCGCCAGCCGCCGCCCTTGTGTGCCTTTGCCCGAGGCCGGCGGCCCGAGCAGCACGACACGTCGCGGCTTGGCGGGTGACGGACTCAATGGCTGCCCTTGTAGATGTAAGCGGTGATGCCGATGACGATGAGCACGGCAATGACCGTCCAGAGATAAACGATGGCGGTGCGGGGCGCCGCCTTGCTGCCTTGCTGGAGTCGGTCGTATCGGCCCTTGATGCGGCCCTTGCGGAGGAAGCCGTCGTAGTGCTTCTGCAGGAGCTGGGTCTCCACCTGGCGCATCACATCGAGCACGACGCCCACCATGATGAGCAGCGAGGTGCCGCCGAAGAACTGCAGCACCAGCGATCCCGGCGGCAGGCCGACAAGATAGCCCACGAAGACCGGCAACACGAACAGCGCCGTGAGGAAAATCGCCCCGGCGAAGGTGAGCCGGGTCATGGTGAAATCAAGGAAATCGGCGGTCGGCTTGCCAGGGCGCACGCCGGGGATGTAGCCGCCGTTGCGTTTCAGGTCCTCGGCGATTTGCGAGGGCTGGAACATCATGGCCACCCAGAAGTAGGAAAACAGGAAGATGCCGATGCCGCCGAGAATGTAATACCAGGTGCCGCCGCCGACAAGCTCGCCATAGATCTCGGTGGCCCAGCCTTGGCCGGAGAAGAACCATTGCAGCATCATGGGCGGCAGCGAGAGCACCGCAGTGGCGAAAATGATCGGCATCACGCCGGAGTAGTTCACCTTGAGCGGCAGGTATTGCGTCTGCCCGCCGAATTGTTTGCGGCCGACGACGCGCTTGGCATATTGCACCGCGATGCGGCGCTGACCCTGGGTGATGGCCACGGTGGCGGCGATGACAATCAGCAGCATGGCGATCATCACGACCATCATCACCGAGCGGAACGGGCTGACATTGTCGCCGGTGACGAAATATTTCCATGCCTGGATGAGCGCGCCGGGCAGGGCGGAGATGATGTTGACGGTGATGATGATCGAAGTGCCGTTGCCGATGCCCTTCTCGGTGATCTGGTCGCCGATCCACATCAAGAGCACCGTGCCGGCGACGATGGTGACGACAGTGAGGGCCATCCAAGTGAACGACGGATCGGGCACAAGGTCGCCAAAGCGCTCGATTCCTGACATGTAGGGAATGCTGCCGGGATTGGTGAGCGACTTGGCGACGAAGAAGCCCTGCACCAGCGCGATGCCGATGGTGATATAGCGGGTGTATTGGGTGATCTTCTGGCGGCCGCCGTCCTCGCGGGCGAGCCGCGAGAGCTTGGGCACCACCGCCGTCATGAGCTGCACCATGATCGACGCGGAGATATAGGGCATGATGCCGAGCGCGAAAATGCCGGCTTGCTGAAGACCTCCACCGGCAAAGACATTGAGCAGCGCGGTGATGCCACCGGTGGGGTTGGCGGGATCCTGCTTCTGCATGTCGTCCAGCCACGCATCGATCACGTTGGCATCCACTCCGGGCAGGGTGATGTGCACACCGAGGCGGATGATGACAATGAGCGCGAGGGTGAACAGGATGCGGTCACGCAGTTCGGGAATCTTCCAGGTGCTGGCAAAGGCGGAGATCATGGTGGGTGGCTTGGAAAATGAAGCGGGGGTTGTATGCGGGACGAGGGAACGCGCAAGCGCTTCCCCCGCCGGATCCCGGAAATGTCAGGCGCGCGACACGCCGGGATCACGCCTTGACCGTGACGGAGCCGCCGGCCTTTTCGATCTTGGCACGCGCGGCGGGGCTGATCTTGTCCACCTCGACGGCGTAGGCCTTCTCCACTTCGCCATCGGCGAGCAGCTTGACGGCATCGCAGCGGCCATTGAGCAGGCCGGATTTGCGGAGCGTTTCCTCGTTGATCACGGCACCGGCCTCGAAACGGGCATCGAGGTCGCCGACGTTGACCACGCCGTTGACGGTGCGGAAGTCGTGGTTGTTGAAGCCACGCTTGGGCAGGCGGCGGTGGAGCGGCATCTGGCCGCCCTCAAAACCGACGCGGGTGCCGCTGCCGGAGCGCGCTTTCTGGCCCTTGTTGCCCTTGCAGGCGGTCTTGCCGTGGCCGGAGCTTTCGCCGCAGCCGAGGCGCTTGACCCGGCGCTTGGCACCGGGGTTGGGGCTGTAGTCGTGAAGTTGCATGTCTTTGATATTGTTAGATCGGTCGGATCAGACGGATTGGTCGGATCTGTCAGATGGCCTTTTCCTTCTTCTTCTTGCCGCGGGAGCCGAGGACTTCGTCGCGGGTGCGGAGTTGGGAGAGGGCCTTGAGGGTGGCCTTGACGACATTCGCGTGGTTGGAGGAGCCCATCGACTTGGCGAGCACGTCGCGGATGCCAACAGCTTCGCAGACGGCGCGGACGCCGCCACCGGCGATGATGCCGGTACCGGGAGAGGCGGGCTTGAGGAGCACCTTGCCGCCACCGTATTCGGCGTAGATTTCGTGCGGGATGGTGCCATCGACCACACTCATCGGCTTGAGCACCTTGCGGGCGGCCTCGCTGGCCTTGCGGATCGCGTCGGCCACTTCGTTGGCCTTGCCGAAGCCGAGACCGACCTTGCCGATCTTGTCGCCGGAGACAACGAGCGCGGAGAAGCTGAAACGGCGTCCGCCTTTGACGACCTTGGCGCAGCGGTTGATGAAGACAACTTTTTCGGAAAGCTCGTTGCCATCGGCATCGGTGGGTGCCTGGCGCTCTTCGCGGCGCGGGCCGCCACGTCCGCCGCGGCCGCCGCGGGGGCCGCGTTCGTGGTGTGGCGAAGAGTTTTCACGGGCGGGGGTCACTGCCTTCGCCTCGGCGGCCGGAGCGGTTTCCGCGGCCGACGCGGTGGTTTCGTTTTCGGGGATGGTTACCATGATGGGAATCGGGGCGAGGCGTTAGAATTGGAGACCGGCTTCGCGCGCGGCATCTGCGAGGGCTTTGACTTTGCCATGATAGAGGTGGCCGCCGCGATCGAAGACAACGGCGCTGACATTGGATCCCTTGGCGCGTTCGGCGACGAGGGCACCGACCTTCCTGGCGCTCTCGACATTGGCTGCCGCCTTTTCGAAAGACTTGTCCATGGTGGAGGCGGAAGCGAGCGTCTTGCCCGCGACGTCGTCGATGATCTGGGCGTAGATGTGTTGGTTCGAATAATGGACGGCCAGGCGCGGGCGCTCGGCGGTGCCGGAGACCTTGCGCCGGATGCGCTTGTGGATGCGCTGGCGGATCGATTTGCGTTTGATGATGCTCATGATGCCGTGATTCTTTGGGGTTATTTGCCGACGCTCTTGCCTTCCTTGCGGCGGACGTGTTCGTCGCTGTAGCGGACGCCTTTGCCCTTGTAGGGTTCCGGCGGGTAGTAGCCGCGGACCTCGGCGGCGAACTGGCCGACGAGTTGCTTGTCGATGCCCTCCACCTTGATCTTGGTGTTTTCCGCAACGGTGACGGTGAGGCCGGCGGGGATCGGGTGAAGCAACGGGTGGGAACGGCCGAGGGAGAGGTCGAGTTCCGTGCCCTTGACAGCGGCTCGGAGGCCGACGCCGTGGATCTCAAGGTTCTTTTCAAAACCCTTGGAAACGCCGATGATCATGTTATTGACCAGGCTGCGGGCGGTGCCGTGGAGCGCCCTGTGCTGGCGGCTCTCGGTCTCGCGGGAGACGACGACGGAGCCGTCCTCCTGCTTGAGCGAGATGCCGGCGGGCAGATCGAAGTCGAGTTTGCCCTTGGGACCTTCGACAACGACGGTGCGGCCATCGAGCTTGATGGCGACTTTTTCGGGAAGCTGATTGGTTTGAGTCCGACTCGTGACATGGTGCTGTGTTCCTTTCGCGAGATGGAGGTTTACCAGACGAAGGCGAGGAGTTCGCCGCCGAGGTTCTGACGTTTGGCGCTGCCGCCGGACATGACACCCTTGGGAGTGGAGAGGATGGCGATGCCGAGGCCTGACATGACGCGCGGGATTTCACCGGCACCGACGTATTGGCGGCGTCCGGGGCGCGAGACACGCTTGAGGTCGGTGAGGACCGGGCGGCCGTCCACGAAGCGGGGCTTGACACGGAGCTGGGTGTGCTTGCCGGGGTCGACCTCGTAATTCCAAATGTAGCCTTCTTCCTTGAGGATGTTGGCGATGTCCGCCTTGATGCGGGAGTAGGGAGCGGTGAATTCCTCGTTGCCGGCGCGGGCCGCATTCTTGAAGCGGGTGAGGAAGTCCGAGATGGGGTCAGTGAGAACTGCCATGATGTTGATTCCGTTGGGGATGGTTCGGGGTGATGCGCGCGGGGTCAGACGGCGGCGGTTTCGGTGGCGGCGGACTCGGCGGACTCGGCGGAGGCCTCACCCGGTTTCTTGACGTCGCGGAACGGCATGCCCAGCTCGGTGAGGAGGGCGCGACCATCGGCGTCGGTGGTGGCGGTGGTGACAAAGATCAGGTCGAAGCCGATGGCGCGCTTGATCTGGTCGATCTCGATCTCGGGGAAAATCGACTGGTCATTGACGCCCATGGCGTAATTGCCGCGACCGTCGAAGGACTTCGGCGAGATGCCGCGAAAATCGCGGATATTGGGAGCGGTGAGGTTGATGAACCGGTCGAGGAACTCCCACATGCGGGCACCACGGAGGGTGACGCGGGCACCGAGGACTTCACCCTGGCGCAGTTTGAAGTTGGCGACGGCCTTGCGCGAGTAGGTCATGGACGGCTTCTGGCCGGTGATCCTGGAGATTTCGACGACGGCGTCGTCCACGGCCACCTTGCGGTCGGGGGATTTGCCCATGCAGGAGGTGACGACGATTTTCTCGAGGCGAGGGATTTCATGGATATTGGTGTAGCCGAGCTTGTTCCGAAGCGCGGGGACGACCTTGTCCCTGTAGTGTTTCAGCAGTGTTGGTGTGCTCATTTGTTTTTCGCGGGTCAGCGCGTGTTGGGGTATGGCGCTTAAGCGCGGGCGGGTTCCGCAGGGCGGAATCAGCCCACTTTCTTGACGTTGGAGATGTGGATGGGGCCGTCGATGGTTTCGATGCCTCCGGTGGGCTTGGCCTCGGTGGGACGGATGGCTTTCTTGATCGGGCGTGCGCCCTCGACGATGACGCGTCCCTTGCCGGCATCCACGGACAGCACGGTGCCGCGCTTGCCTTTGTGGTTGCCGGTGATGACTTCGACTTCGTCGCCCTTTTTGACGTGGGTCTTGATGCGGCTCATGGGGATGGAAATGCGGATGGTTGTGGGCTCAGAGGACCTCGGGGGCGAGGGAGACGATTTTCATGAAGGCTTTCTCGCGCAACTCGCGGGCAACGGGGCCGAAGATGCGGGTGCCGCGCGGATTGTTGTCCTTGTCGATAATGACGATGGCGTTGGAGTCGAAGCGCAGGACCGAACCGTCGGCGCGGCGGATCGGGGCGGCGGTGCGGACGACCACGGCCTTGACCACGCTGCCTTTCTTGACGGAGGCGGTTGGGATGGAATCGCGAACGTGGGCGGTGATGATGTCACCGATGGCGGCGGTGCGGCTGCGTTTGCCGAGGACACCGATCATTTTGGCGCTGCGGGCACCGGTATTGTCGGCGACGGCGAGCATGGTTTCCATCTGGATCATGGCGGGAACTGATTTGAAATTTGAGGATTGGAAATTGAAATCCGGCGAGGCCGAACTCAGTGCGAGATGATTTCTGCGAGCGTCCAGCGCTTGAGTTTGGAGAGCGGGCGGGTTTCAACGATGCGAACGCGATCGCCGATGGTGGCTTCGCCCTTCTCGTCGTGGACATAATATTTCTTGGATCGCTTGACGATTTTGTTGAAGCGCGGGTGCGGGACGCGGGCGACGTGCTCGACGACGAGGGTTTTGTTCATCTTGTCGGAGACGACGACACCGACACGGGTTTTGCGGACCGCGGCTTGGTTTTCCTGTGAAGTTTCACTCATGGCAATGGGATGGATGGGTGGGTCTGCGTGGCTCAGGCGCGGGCCTTGGCGGTGAGGGCGGTATGGACGCGGGCGGTCTCGCGGCGGACGATGCGGATGCGGGCGGAGTTGGTGAGCTGGCCGGTGGCTTGTTGGAGCCGGAGGTTGAGGGCCTCCTGCTTGAGGTCGCGCAGGCGGACGCTGAGTTCGTCCTTGGTGAGTTCGTTGATTTCTTTGGCTTTGGCCATGGTGCGGACAGGTTGAAGGTGGATCAGGCGTGGGGATTGCGGGCAACGAGGCGGGTGCGGATGCCGAGTTTGTAGGAGGCGAGGCGCATGGCTTCGCGGGCGGCGGATTCCGTGACGCCGGCGACCTCGAAGAGGACGTTGCCGGGACGGACGACGGCGACCCAGGCATCGACAGCGCCCTTGCCTTTGCCCATCCGGGTTTCAGGCGGGCGGGCGGTGATGGACTTGTGCGGGAAGATGCGGATCCAGACCTTGCCCTTGCGCTTGAGCGAGCGGGTGATGGCAATACGGCAGGCTTCGATCTGGCGGTTGGTCATCCAGCCGCGGTCGAGGGTTTGGAGTCCGAAGTCACCGAAGGCGACGGTGGTTCCGCGTTGGGCATTGCCGGCGCGGCTGCCGCGGTGGCTTTTGCGGAACTTGGTTCTTTTGGGCATCAAAGGCATGGCTCGTTACTCCTGATAAGATGATGGTTAGATGAGGGTGGGCTGCGGGTCTGTGGTTCTCGGCTCAGGCACCACGCGGTGCGCGGCGCTCGCCGCCACGACCGCCACGGTTGCCTTGGGGGCGTGCGGTGCCGTCGTCTTCCTTCTTGTTGATCCAGCATTTCACGCCAATGATGCCGTAAACGGTGCGGGCTTCGGCGAATCCGTAATCGAGGGGCACGCGCAGTGTCTGTAGCGGCACCTTGCCTTCTCGATAGCCTTCGGCACGGGCGATGTCCGCACCGCCGAGGCGGCCGGCGACGCGCAGGCGGATGCCATCGGCACCGAATTCCATGGCGGTCTGGATGGCGCGTTTCATGGCGCGGCGGAAACTGATGCGGCGCTCGAGCTGGACGGCGATTTGCTCGGCGACGAGCTGGGCCTCGAGTTCGGGTTTGCGGATCTCGATGATGTCGATCTTGACCTGGGCTCCCTTGCAAATGTCGGTCAGGTCCTTGGTCATGATTTCAATCTCCTTGCCCTGACGGCCGATGATGAGGCCTGGTCGGGAGGTGTGGAGGGTGACGCGAACACTGTTCCATGCGCGCTCGATCACGACGCGGGCAAGGCCGGCGTTCTGGAGCTTGTTCTTGAGATATCCGCGGATGGCGAGATCTTCGTGGAGTTTGTCCGTGTAATCCTTGCCGGCGGCGTACCATTTGGATCGCCAGTCCTTGTTGACGGCGAGACGGAAGGCGATGGGGTTGACTTTCTGGCCCATGATGGATGGTGGATGGTGTTCGGTGCGGGATCAGGCTTGCTCCTCGGGAGTGGCCGGGGTTTCGGCGGCGGGTTGAGAGGATTTTTTGGCGGCCGGCTTGCGGGCGGCTTTGGATTTCTTCTCCGGGGCGGAGCCGGTGAGAGTGATGGAGATGTGGCTGGACCGGCGAATGATTGGACCGGCGGCACCTTTGGCGCGCGGCTTGTAGCGGCGCAGCATCGGGGCGGCACCGATCACCGCTTCCTTGATGACGAGGGTGTCGGCATCGAGCGAGAAGTTGTTCTCGGCATCGGCGATGGCGGTCTTGAGGGTCTTGCCGATGAGCACGGCGGCCTTCTTGGGAGTGAAGGTGAGGATATCCAGGGCGTTGGAAACGGGCAGTCCTTGGATCTCCCGGGCGACGTCGCGCGCTTTCTTGGGCGAGAGACGGACATATTTGCTGGTGCTTTTGACTTCCATGGTGCGGAGGACGTGAGGGGTTATCGAGCTGATGCTTGGGTTTCCAAAATGGCGAGGTCACCGGGACGCGGTGTGAGGTCGGAGAGATCGAGGGATTCGACGAAAAGCCCGCCAACGCTGTTGCGGACGTCGGCGAGGATGGCTTTGCCGTAGGGTTGTTGACCGCGGGTGAGGCGGAAGGTCATGCCGATGCGGGCACCCTGGCTTGCGCCGATATTGAGGACGAGCATGCCGCTCTCTTGATCGATGCTGACGATGCGGGCTTGGTGGAGTGAGCCGGTGCGGACTTCGGGGCGGGGCTTTTGGCGCAGGCCCAGCACGGCGTCAAGCTCTCTTAGGGAAGTTTCCACACGGAGACGGGCATCGGGATCTGAAACAACGGCTTGGCGGAGGTAGTCGTTGACGGAGGAGGTCAGCCGCATGGTGGCGGTTTCGAGTTCGGCCATGCGCTCGTTGGCGATCTGGAGGTCGGAGGCGGCCTGGACGAGGCGGTCGTCGCCCCCGTCGAGCAGGTTCTTGCCGAGTGCCTCGAGGCGCTCGCGCACGCGGTCGAGTTGTTCGATCGCCTGTTTTTCGCCACGGTTCGCCTCGGCAAGGCTTTGCTGGAGAACGCGGTTGCGTTCCTCGAGTTCTGCAATGGCGATTTGAAGTTTTTCCGGGCCGGGTGCCGTCTGGGCCGCGCACATTCCGGCGGCGGCCAACAGCCCGGCGAAGGCGGCGGCGGCGGCATTGGAATGGATGGCGCGGATCATGGGGGCTACGGGTGCGAAAAGGCTTACTTCTTGCCGATGCCGCCGTGCTGGCGGAAGATGCGGGTCGGTGCGAACTCGCCGAGCTTGTGGCCGACCATGTTTTCGGTGACGTAAACGGGCACGAAGGTCTTGCCGTTGTGCACGGCGAAGTTGTGGCCGACGAAGTCCGGAGTGATCATGGAGCGGCGGCTCCAAGTCTTGATGGGCTTGCGATCGGGAGTGGCGGCCATGGCGTCGATCTTGGCGAGTAGCTTCTGATCGACGAAGGGGCCTTTCTTGAGGGATCGTGGCATGGGATGGCGGATAGGTTAGGCGTTCAATGCGGGGCTCACTTCTTCTTGCTGCGGGGCTCGACGATGAAGACGCTGGTGGTCTTCTTGTGATGGCGGGTTTTCTGGCCTTTGGCGTGGCCCCACGGGCTGAGGAGGTGCTGGCGGCCGCCGCCGGATTTCGATTTGCCCTCACCACCGCCGTTCGGGTGATCGACGGGGTTCATGCACATGCCGCGGACGGTCGGGCGGACGCCCATCCAGCGGATACGGCCGGCTTTGCCGGAGGTTTCGTTCATGTGGTCGCGGTTGCCGACCTGGCCGATGGTGCAGAAGCATCGTTCGTTGAAGCGGCGGATCTCACCGGAAGGCATCTTGACGAGTGCCCAGCCGCCATCGCGGTTGGAGAGCACGGCCAGTTGGCCGGCGGCGCGGGCAACCTTGCCACCGTTGCCCGGGATCAGCTCGATGTTGTGGATCGAGGTGCCGAGCGGCACGGCGCTGAGCGGCATGGAGTTGCCGGTCTTGGGTGCGACATTGTGTCCGGCGACAACGGTCTGTCCCACTTCGAGGCCCACAGGGGCGAGGATGTAGGATTTCTGGCCGTCCTCGTATTGGATCAGGGCGATGCGGCAGGTCCGGTTGGGATCGTATTCGATGCCGATGACCTTGGCGGGCATGTCGAGCTTGCGGCGCTTGAAGTCGATGAGGCGGTAGTGGCGCTTGTGTCCACCGCCGATGTGGCGGCAGGTGATGCGGCCGGTGTTGTTGCGACCGCCGCTGCGCTTGATTGGGCTGAGCAGGCTTTTTTCAGGTGTCTTCTTGGTGATTTCCTCGAAGGACGGAAGGTTCTTGTAGCGCGCGGAGGGTGTGATCGGCTTGAATTTTTTCAATGGCATGACTCGCGGATCGGTGAGGTGTTACGGTGGGAGCGGCGGTGGCGCGGCTCAGATGAGGTCGAGCGATTCGCCCTCCTTGAGACGGACGATGGCTTTCTTCCAGCTTTTGGTGCGGCCTTGGTCGGCACGGCGCTTGCGGCGCAGCTTTCCGTCATAGTTGGCGGTGCGCACGGCGACGACACTCTTCTCGAAGAGTTGTTCGACAGCGTGCTTGATCTCGTGCTTGTTGGCCCTGCGGTCCACCTCGAGGACGACCTCGTTGTTGGTCTCCTGAAGCATGGTGGCCTTCTCGCTGAGGCGGACTTGTTTGATGACCTGGTAAATGTCTTTCATGATCTCGGTTCTGGGTCCGGGGTTCAGGCGCTGCGATGCGCGAGGGTTTGGAGTGCGTCGCCAACAACGATGACCGTGTGGGCGAGAAGGAGTTGCTCGACATTGACGTCGGAGCCGGTGACGAGCTGGACCCAGGCAACGTTGCGGGCGGAGAGGTAGGTGGGCTCGTCGAAGGAATTGCCGACAATGAGGATTTTGCCGGGAGAGGTGATGGCGCTGACGGCGGCGACGAAGGACTTGGTCTTGCCATCGGCGACGGTGAAGGAATCGACCGTCTTGATCTTTTCGCCTCGGACAAGATCGCCGAGCACACGGCGCAAGGCGAGCTTGCGGGTGCTCTTGGTGACTTTCTTCGAGTAGTCGCGCGGACGCGGGCCGAACACGACGCCGCCACCGACGAAGATGGGGGCGCGCTTGTCGCCGTGGCGGGCGTTGCCGGTGCCCTTCTGTTTGTAGATCTTCTTGTTGTTGCCGGAAACCTCGCCGCGGGTCTTGGAGTTGGCGGAACCGCTGCGGCGGTTGGCGCGGTAGGCAGTGATTAGGTCGTGGACGGCCTGGCGTCCTTTCTCGGGCCCGACCAACACGAGGTTGGCGGCCTGGGCGTCTTCAACGGTGAGTGGCTTGGCGGACATGGCTGTGAATCGTGGGAGTTAAGTGAATGCCGCGGGTTTTCAGGCGGTCTTCTTCTTGGCGGGACGCACGGTGACGTAGCTGCCCTTGGTGCCTGGGATGGCACCAGAGACGAGAATCACGCCGTCCTCCGGGCGCACGGCGACGACCTTGAGGTTCTGGACGGTGGTGCGTGTGGTGCCCATGTGCCCGGGCATTTTCTGGTTTTTCCAGACTCGGCCGGGAGTGGAACGGCAGCCGATGGCACCCGTCCGGCGGTGCATCATCGAACCGTGGGTCATGCGTAGACCACCGAAGCCATGGCGCTTGACTGCACCTTGGAAACCCTTGCCCTTGGACTCGCCGATGACGTCCACCCACTGGCCGGCGGTGAATGTTTCGAGGCCGGGATGGGTCTCGGGGAGGGCGGCATCGGTTTCAAAGCGGAATTCACGGATGAAGCGCTTGGGAGTGGAGCCGGATTTCTTGAAATGGCCGAGTGCGGGCTTGGAGACGCGGAACTCCTTCTGGTCGCCGTAGCCGATCTGGACGGCGCTGTAGCCGTCTTTTTCCGGGGTCTTGGTTTGCAGGATGGTGTTGCCGGAGACGTCGATGACGGTGACGGGAATCATCGTGCCAGCCTGTTCGTCGAACAGGCGGGTCATGCCGAGTTTCTTGCCGAGGAGTCCGAGTGACATGGCTTGGAGAATTTGAGATTTGAAATTTGAGATTTGCAATTCGGTGCGGGAGCGCCTGTCAGATCTTGATGGTGATATCGACGCCGGCGGGGAGGTTGAGCTTCTTGAGCTCGTCCACGGTGCGGGCGGTGGGATCGACGATGTCGAGGAGGCGCTTGTGGGTGCGGATCTCGAACTGTTCGGCGGACTTCTTGTTCACGTGCACGGAGCGGTTCACGGAGAACTTCTCGATGCGGGTGGGAAGTGGAATTGGGCCTGCGACGCGGGCACCGGTGCGTTTGGCGGTTTCCACGATCTCCTGTGCGGAGCGGTCGATGGCGCGGTGGTCGAACGCGCGGAGGCGGATGCGGATCTTCTGGTTTTCCATAACAGTGGAGGAGATGCGGGGTTGGTGACGGTTTACGTTGTGGGTCTGCAGGGCGAGTGATCAGCCTAAGCGGTCGCTTACGATCTCTTCGACGATATTGGAT
>JBMTCD010000049.1:0-18332 GCA_049430545.1 Luteolibacter sp. | reverse complement strand
GAACGCGAGTGCACCATCCCGCCGCTCGATGAGATCCAGGAACGCGAGCGATACCGCCAGCATGAGCAGCTCGTCTCGCGGGGCGAAATCGCCAACGTCCGGCGGGACCAGAACCAGGGACTGCTCCTGCTCCTGCTGCTGCTGGCAGCCACCGCCGCGCTGGTGTGGTGGGGACTGCGCCTGATGCAGGGCGGCTGAGCGCCGGATCTCACAAGTCCCGCAGCGGAGCCGGCAGCTTGCCTCCGCCCGATTCCAGCCGCTTTGCCAGATCGGGCCATTGCGAACGGCTCACAATGTAGCCCACGCAGTCGGGTTTCCCGCAGCGACACGGGTGATCCTCGTAGCACTCGACATCAAAGCCGTAGTCGAAGGTAAGCTCCTCGCCCTCGTTGATGTCGTGCAGGGCATGGATGAAGATCCTGCGGCCCTCGATCCACGCCTCGCAGTTCGGCGCGCACGAGTGGTTGATGAGCCGCGCGGTGTTCCACGGGACGTTGCCGTCCAGATCATAGTTCCTGGAGAGCGTGAAAATGTAAACCGCCGCGTCTCCGTTCTCGAGCGACTTGCGGTGCTGGGCGTTCCCGCGCTTTTCGCTCTCCCGCTTGTCGATGCGCTCGCCGACGTATTCGATGATGCGCTCGCCCTTGGGGATGAAACAGGTGGCGTAAACGCCGCGCCCGTGAATTTCCGATCCGCGCACCTCGCAGAAGCGGCTCTGGCCACGCTGCCACAGCTCGACGAGTCTGCGATACAGTTGTTTTTCCTGAATCTCCGGATTCTTTCGCGATGGCATATTCGATTCTAACGGACTTCTCGCTTGCCCACCGGCGGAAGCTCCATGTCCTTGGGCAGGGTGATGAACAAACCGCGCAGATCCGCGGCGGTCAGGCCGGAGCCGTCGATGAACGTCCAATCGAGCTCGTTCTTGTCGGCCACTGCCACCTGAAAACCGGTGTTCTCGATCACCACCGGCCGTGGATTGCCTGCGGCAATGATCCGGAAACGGGTCACGGTCGGCACCAGCACCAGCCACTTGGTGAAGACCATCCGCTCTTTTTCCACAACGTTTTCGCGGTCACTTCCGGTGCCGGGTGACACCTCGTGGACGATCGGTTCGCCCTGCGGTTTGAATGAGATCATCGTGATTCCCTGGCGGATCATTTCGGCGGCCACGCCATCGAGGCGGCGTTCAAGCTCGGCCATGCCGCCCATGCGCGCCGCGACGCGCTGCTTCCAATCGGGATTCATTCGCTCCAGCGCGGCCTGATAGCGGCCCAGCACGACTTGCTCGCCGAGTTTTTCCACCGCGGCCACCGCCGAGGCCTTCACCCCGGGTGGCACCTGTTCCGCCATGATCTCGGCCTCGCCGATTCCCCCGCCCTGCGCGCGGGCAGGAAGCGCAAACGCCACCAAAATGGCTGCGGCGGTCGCTGTCAGGCGCATGAAAGTTCTCACACGGGGATGAATGGCCCCAGTCGCCAGCCACGTCAAGCGCGGGGAAATTCGTCGCGGGAGCAAATCCGCTTGGAATCACCGCGGGCATTGTTAAATCTCTCCGCCCCATGGCGAAACAGGCACTTGGCAAAGGACTCGGAGCGCTCATCAGGAAAAGCGCCGCCGCGCCGTCTCCCGATGGCGTCGATGCCGACTCGGTTTTCAAGCGCGTGCGCGACGTGCCGCACGACCAGGTGATTCCCAGCCCGCTGCAACCCCGCACCCGCTTCGTGGACGCACCGCTCGACGACCTCGTCGAGTCGATCCGCCAGCACGGCATCATCCAGCCGCTCATCGTCCGGCCCGTCGATGGCAAGCTTGAGCTGATCGCCGGCGAGCGCCGTTGGCGCGCCTCCGGCAAACTCGGCCTGCCCACCGTGCCCGTGATCGAACGCGAGGCCTCGGACCGCGATGTGCTCGAGATGGCCCTGATCGAGAACCTCCAGCGTGAGGATCTCAACCCGATGGAGGAAGCCGCCGGCTACGTGAGGCTGGCGAAGGAGTTCTCGATGAAGCAGGAGGAAATCGCCGCACGCGTCGGCAAATCCCGTGCCAGCGTGGCCAATGCCATGCGCCTGCTCGACCTCCATCAGGACGTGCAACTCCTCGTCGCCCAAGGGCGCCTGACCGTGGGTCACGCCAAGGCGGTGTTGTCCATCAAGGACCACACGACCCAACTGCTCGCCGCGGATCAGATCATCCGCCGCCAACTCACCGTGCGCGCCGCGGAAAAACTCGCCCAAGGCCTGGCCAACGGCTCCGGCAACCCGAGCGGCGGTGCGAAATCTAACGCCGCACCCACGGCTGAAGCGGACGTCCACCTCAAGGCGATCGCCGGCAAGCTGCGCGAACGCCTCGCCACCCACGTCGCCATCCACCACTCGCCCAAGAAGGGCCGGATCGAAATCGAATATTACGGCGACGACGACCTCCAGCGCCTGCTCGATCTGCTTGGCGTCGCCCTGTGACGGCGGGCACTGCGGAAATGAAAAGCGGATCGAAACACAAGCGCGTGGCGCTGCCTCCGAAAGTGCAAGGCGGACCACTCGTCGTGGCGCTGGTTTTCGCCTCGGGCTTCGCCGGGTTGGTCTATCAGGTCTTGTGGATGAAGCAGCTGGGCCTGCTTTTCGGCAACACCTCGCATGCCGCCGCCGCCACACTCGCCGCGTTTTTCGCCGGCTTGGGCGCGGGCAGCTGGTGGTGGGGCCGGCGCGTCGCCACGGTCACGCGCCCGCTGCGCCTCTATGCGTGGCTCGAGTTCGCCATCGCGCTCGCGGCATTGACCTATTTCGCCGTGCTGAAGGCGTTTCATGCGGTCTATCCGGCGCTTTACGGATCGGTTTCCGGGACCGGCTGGATGCTGGCGGTGAAATTCGCCCTGGCGTTGGCCTTGGTGTTTCCGGCGTCATTCTTCATGGGCGGCACGGTGCCGGCCATCGGCCAGGCGATGATCCGCCAGCCGGAGCGGCTCGGCCGCACCGGTGCGATGCTCTACGCGGTGAACACGCTGGGAGCGGCGTGCGGCGTGGCACTCGCCGCCTTCGCCATGATTCCATCGCTGGGATTCACGACCACCTACACGCTTGCGGTGCTGCTGTCCGCCGCCGTGGGCGTGACGGCGTGGCGTCTGCCCGCGGCCGGGCCGGCACCGGTGCCGGAAAAGAACGCGATCCCTCATGCAACCGCCGCGCCGGTGGAACGGCTGGCACTTGCGGTCTTGTGCTTTTTTTCCGGCTTCGTGATCCTGGCGCTGGAGGTTGTGTGGACCCGGCTGTTCGCGCAGGTGCATGAAAACTCGGTCTATTCCTATGCCATCATCCTGATCGTCGTGCTCGTCGGGCTGGCGACGGGTGCGGGCATCAGCTCGGTGGTTTCGCGCTTCGTCACCCGGCCATGGGCGGCGCTGGGCGTGATGGCGGTCACGGGTGGCGGCCTGCTGGTCCTCGGGCCCTCGATGTTGATGCATGTCACCGACGGACTGCGGCCTGTCGATTCGCTCGAACCCTGGGGCGCTTATGTCCGCGGGCTTTTCGATACCGGAATCCGTGGTGTCGGCTTCGTGGTCGTGGCCATGGGAACCGTGTTTCCCTTCCTCATGAAACTGGCCGAACGGGGCGCTGCCGCCCCCGGGTGGAAACTCGGACGACTGCTGGCCATCAACACCGCCGGGGCGATCGCCGGGGCGCTGGTCTGCGGCTTCGTGATGCTGCCGCACTGGGGAATGTGGGGCACGCTGCAGGCGCTGGCGGCGGTCTATCTGGTGGTGGCGCTCTTCTTGCCGCTGGGATGGGACAAGACGGGCATCGGCGTCCGGGTGGCCGGCGCGGCTTTTCTGGCGCTTGCGTTCACCGCGCTCGATCCGACGGGGCTGCCGGTCGCCGGCAACGCAAGGGGACAAGACCAAGGCAGGGTGCTGCAAGCCTGGGAAGGAAGCGATGGCACCGTCACCGTGATCGAGCGCAACAACGGCCACCGTGTGATCAAGGTCAATGGCGGCTATGGCCTCGGCTCGACCGAGGCATATCTCGAACAAGCCTATCAGGCGCGCATTCCGCTGCATTTGTTTCCGGAGACGGAGAGTATTTTCTTCATTGGCCTGGGCACCGGCATCTCGGCGGGGGCCGCACTGGACGAGCGGTTTCCGAATGTCCGCCGGGTCCTGAGTTGCGAATTGATCCCGGAAGTGGTGGAAGCTGCGAAAGCATGGATCCCGCCGGAAATGACCGGCGGCGTGTTCGATGATCCGCGTTCCACCGTCATGATCGAGGACGGCCGGCACTTGCTGCGGGCATCGGGCGAGAGGTTCGATATGATCAACTCCGACCTGTTCCTGCCCTACCGGCGCGGTGCCGGCAGCCTCTACAGCCTGGAGCATTACCGCGTGGCCGCCTCGCGCCTCAACCATGGAGGCGTCTTCGTTCAATGGCTGCCGCTCTATCAGCTCACCGAGAGCGAGTTCGGGGTGATCGCGCGGACGATGCTCGAGGTGTTTGGCGAAGTGACGATGTGGCGCAACAATTTCCAGCCCGGCCTCGAAAAGGTCGCCCTCATCGGGCGGCAGGCGCCTGCCCCGGTGCCGGTGCCGCCATCCGGCAAACGCGATGCCATGCTCGCGGCGGTGGATGGACTCGCATGGCAGGCCACCGCACCCGACATGTTCCGCGTGGCCGCGGAATCCATCCCGTTCCTCTATGCCGGAAACCTGACTCGGTCCCGCGAGCTGTTCCGCGATTTCCCGGTGAATACCGACGACCGCCCGGTGATCGAATACCGAACGCCCATCACGTTCCGCAAACTGGCGGAAAAGGATCGGGTGATCTGGTGTGTCGGCCCGCGGCTGACGGCGTGGATCGATCGGCTGTTGGAAGCCTGCCCGCCCGGTGACGATCCGGTGTGGAACGTACATCCGGAGGCATCCCGGCATCTCGTCAGGGCTGGCGCGTCCTTTCACCGAACGATGGTCGGGAAGGCGCTCGGAGAATCAAATAATCTCGACGCGGAGTGGTCGGTCTTCCTGCAGGAATGGCGGCTCGGTGCAAAGTGAGCATGACCTGCCAAAGCCGCCTTCAGCCTGAGGCTACCGAATGGCCTAGAGCGCAACCGAGGATTTGCCAACCTCCGGAAAATGGCAACTGAATGTCCCGCCACGAATTGTCCAGCCAGACCGCCAGCGTATCATAGAGTTTTCATGGATGCGGCAACGCTTGTTGTTTGGCGGGAAGACAATCCCCCTGAAAACCTCATGGCGATGAATATTCGGTTGCTTCTCTCATTTCACAGGCAAATTTTGTCATGATGAACCGCTGGCTGCATCCAATCGTTTGTTCATTGGCCATCAGCCTGCTCCCCGCCGCGGCCCGTGACGGCTTGGCCGACATCCTGCAGGAACCCGGTCTGGACCTCGCTGACGACGCGGCGCGCGCCCGGGCGGTCGCGCGGATGGCGCGCATCGAAAACGAACGTCGCGAAATCGCCCGCGCCAAGGCCGCCGCCGCGGGGCTGCCGCTGCGCGCCGAGATGGCAAACGGGCGGCTGATGGAAATCCAGAGCTTCGATGGCCCCGAGCCGGTCTATTACACCACCCACAACGTCAATGCCGCGATTTCAACCGGCGCGAAACTGCTGCAAAGCCCGCCCTACAACCTGAACGGCAGCGGACTGACCATCGGCCTGTGGGACGGCGGCTCGGGCCGCTCCACACACCAGGAATTCGGCGGACGCATGGTGGTCAAGGACGGCTCTGCATCGATCAACCACGCCACCCATGTGGGTGGCACTCTCATCGCCAGCGGCGTGGTCGCTTCCGCCAAGGGCATGGCCACCGGTGCCGTGGTGGATTCCTACGATTGGAACAGCGACCTGAGCGAAATGACAAACCGCGCTGCCACCAGCCCCGGACAGCAAGCCACCCGCATTTATCTTTCCAACCACAGTTACGGCTACGTCTCGGGCTGGAACAACACCGGCGGCGGCGGCACCCCGTCCCGCACATGGGAGTGGTATGGCAACGGCACCACCGCGACCTCCATCGAGCAGGACTACGGCCGTTACAACACCTCCTCGCGTGACATCGATGCGCTGGCATTCAATGCTCCATACTACCTGATTTTCCAAAGCGCCGGCAACGACCGCACCGATAACCCTTCCGCCGGTCAGACCGTGGCATTGTCTCCGGGCAGCACCACGGTGGTCACTTACGATCCTGCGCTGCATCCGGGTGGCGACGGCAATTACCGCGGCGGATTCGATACCATCGGCTTCCGCGCGCTCGCGAAAAACATTGTGACGATCGGCTCGGTCAACGATGCGGTGACCAGCGGCACGCGCGATCCCGCCAAGGCGACCATGAGTTCATTCTCATGCTGGGGGCCCACCGATGACGGTCGCATCAAGCCGGACCTCGTGGCCAATGGCGCGGGTCTTTATTCCTCGCTAAACAGCAGCGACAGCTCATACGGCAGCTACAGCGGCACCAGCATGTCGTCGCCCAACGCCTGCGGCTCGGCCGCGCTGCTCGTGCAGCAATACAGCCAACTGTTTTCCGGTGGTGCGATGCGCGCCGCCACGCTCAAGGGGCTACTGATCCACACCGCCACCGACCTCGGCAACCCCGGGCCCGACTACAAGAACGGCTGGGGACTCATCAATCTGAAAACCGCCGCCGATTTGATCGCGGACCATCACGCCAATCCGCTCAAACAGCGCCTGACCGAAGGCCAACTCACCACCAGCGTCACCACGCTGAATTATCCGTTCGTGTGGGATGGCATCAGCCCGATCCGCGCCACACTGTGCTGGACCGACCCCGCAGGCACCGCCACCACCACCTCGGACCTGCGCAGCCCGCGCCTCGTCAACAACCTGCAACTCAAGCTCATCGCGCCCAACGGCTCGGAACATTCGCCTTTTGTCATGCCCTTCGTCGGCACTTGGACCCAGTCATCGATGGACCTGCCGGCCGTCACCGGCATCAACAACACCGACACCGTGGAACAAGTCCTCGTTTCCGCGCCCGCCATCGCAGGCACCTGGCAGGCGGTGGTCACATACTCCGGCACGCTCACCAACAACGCGCAGCAGTTCTCGCTCCTCCTGGACGGCACTGCGGCCGAGGAACCGCCGCCGCCACCCGTCGCACTCTCGTCCATCAGCCCCACCAGCGGGCTTTCCGGGTCAATGGTCAGCGTCGTGATCAAAGGCACAAGTCTCGGAGCCGACACCGTCATCAAACTCGCCAAGTCCGGCCAAGCCGACATCCAGCCGCTCAGCCAAAGCGTGAGCGGTGCCGACCTGAGCTGCCAATTCGATCTCGAAGGTGCCGCCACCGGACTGTGGAGCGTGGTCGCCAGCAATCCCGACACATCCACTTCCATCCTGCCCGATGCCTTCAATGTGATCGGCTCGATCTGGAGCGAGAGCTTCGATGGCACGGTGAGTGGATGGACGTCGACCGCCACCATCGGCAGCAACTCCTGGTCGCTGACCACCATCAGGAGCCATACGCCCAGCTCATCGTATTTCGCGACGGTGCCATCGGCCAAAACCACCACTTATCTGACTTCGCCGTCCATTCCGATTTCGTCCAACGCCAACGACCTACAGTTCAAGTTCTGGCATGACTACAACCTCGAAAACACCAATGATGCGGGCAGGCTCGAATTTTCCGTCAATGGCGGAGCGTGGTTTGAAGCGGGCAGCTCCGGCACCACCTTCGCCAGCAATGGCTACAATACGACCATCAATGCGACGGGCAAACCCTCGGATCGCAACGAGTTCCAAGGACTAAGGGCATGGTCAGGCAACAGCGGCGGCTTCATCGAAACCATTGTCAATCTCACCGATCTCTCCAAGTTCGCAGGCAACAACCTGCGTGCCCGCTGGTGTATCTCCAGCAACAACGGCACCCCCAGCACCGGCTGGCATGTGGACAGCATCTCGCTGATCGGCGATGGCGACCTCGCCAACCAGCCACCCGCCATCACCGGCGCGGCCACCAGCTCGTCCGCCGAAACGGTCACCGACCCGGACACCACTGTCTGGCGCATCGAGCGCGGCACCTCGACCACGCTCAGTGTGTCCGCCAACGATGACGGGGGCGCGGGCACACTCACTTACACCTGGAATGTCAGCGGTCCGGCTGCTGTGTTCGTCAGCCCGAATTCCAGCAACTCCGCAGCCATCGCCACTGCCGAGTTCGAGCGAACCGGCGATTACATCGCCACCGTGACCGTCACTGACCCGGAAGGGCTCGCCGCGACCAGTTCGGTGAACCTGCGGGTGGCCCAAACCGCCTCCGGGCTGGTGGTTTCTCCGGCCGTGGCCTCGCTGACGGTGGGGCAAACGCAGTCGTTTTCCGCGGTGCTCAACGACCAGTTCGGCACGCAGATGGGCAGCCAGCCCTCGTCCTTCGCATGGAGCGCCGCGGGCGGCGGAGCCATCGATTCCAGCGGCCTCTTCACCGCCACCAGCGCCGGAGGACCGTTTGCGATCACGGCCAGCAGCGGCGGGTTCAGCGATTTCGCCAGCGTCACGGTCAATCCCATTCCCGCCACCATCACACTGGGCAACCTGACTCAGACCTACAACGGCACGCCACGCGTCGCCACCGCAACCACCGATCCGCCGGGACTGGCCTATGAAATCACCTACGACGGAGTTTCCACCGCACCCACCAATGCCGGCTCCTATGCGGTGCTCGCCAGCATTTCCGATCCGAACTACCAGGGCGGCGACAGCGGCACGTTGATTGTCGAAAAGGCCGCCGCGTCGGTGGTTCTGTCCAATCTGGTGCAAGCCTACGACGGCACGCCCAAAACGGTGGGCGTCACCACCGATCCGCCCGGCCTGGCAGTGGAAACCACCTACAATGGATCCACCAGCGCACCCGTAGAGGCGGGCGAATACGAGGTGGTGGCCACGGTGGCTGAACCGAATCATCAGGGATCGGCCAACGGCTCGCTCGTGATCGAGAACACCGATGACTTCACCGCATGGCAGAATGGCCACTTCACCGCACAGCAGATCCTCGATGGTCTCGCCGATGGCATGGCCGATCCGGACAAAGACCGCCTTTACAACCTCGCCGAGTTCGCGCTGGGAACCGATCCGTGGGGATTCACCCCGCTTCCCGCCGCCATCAGGGATGCCAATGGCCTCACCCTCACATTCACCCGCCCGGCGGGACTTGTGGGCGTGACTTATGCCGCGGAATCGTCAACCGACATGGAAACCTGGTCGCCATTGCCGCTGGAGGTGATCGATAGCTCCGACGGAGTGGAAACCGTGCGGGCGCGGGATGCCCTCACAGTCGGTGATGCCTCGCGCCGGTTCCTGAGGCTGCGTTTCGCGCGCGAGTGAATGCGGCGCTATCTGGCAGGCGGTTCGTGCTCCTTGCGCAGGCATTTCCAGTCATCCGCGCCAAGGCAGCACGGGTCCGCGGCGACCAAGTGTCCGGGGGCGATTTCGCGGAGATCGAGATCCAGGCCGATGCTTTCCCCATAGCGCGGATGGCCCAGCCGGTGGCCAAACGCACTGCCGGCGGGCGGGTCGATCGGTGACGGGACATCCCCTTCCAGCAGGATCTTGGCGCGGCGGACGGTGGGATCGGGCACGGGGATGGCGGAAATCAGCGCCTTGGTGTAGGCATGGCGGGCATCCTGATAGATCGTCTCCGCCGGGGCCACCTCGACGATTTTGCCGAGATACATCACCGCCACGCGGTCGCTGATGTGCTTCACGACCGAGAGGTCGTGGGCGATGAAGAGATAGGACAATCCGAAATCCCTTTGCAACTCGACGAGCAGGTTGAGGATCTGCGATTGGATCGAGACATCGAGCGCGGAGACCGGTTCGTCGCAGACGATGAGTTTCGGCTTGAGCGCGAGCGCGCGGGCGATGCCGATGCGCTGGCGCTGGCCGCCGGAAAACTCGAACGAATAGCGGTCCGCCGCGGAAACCGGAAGGCCCACGCGGTCGAGCAGTTCATTGACGCGTTGCGTCCTCTCCACGCGGTTGCCCATGCGGTGGATGACGAGGGGTTCCTCGATGATGGCGCGCACGCTCATCCGCGGGTCAAGCGACTCGGCGGGATCCTGGAAGATCATCTGGAAATCGCGCCGCAGCGGCCGCAGCGACCGCTGGCTGGCATGGGTGACGTCGATGCCGCTGTGCGTGACGGAGCCGGACGTCGGTATCAGCAAGCGCACCACGGCCTTGCCGAGCGTGGACTTGCCGCAACCCGATTCACCCACCAGCCCGAGCGTTTCGCCGGGGGCGATGTCGAACGAAACGCCATCCACGGCGCGCACCGCGCCGGTCTGGCGCAGCATCACGCCGCTGCGGACCGGGAAGTGGACGCGCAGGCCGGAAACGGATAGAAGGGGCGCGGTCATTGCTGATAACATTGCGGGCAGGTTTCCACCCAATGCCCGGGCGAGACTTCCCTGAAGCGCGGGCGTTCGCGGGTTCCGGGCTTGAGGCGGCCCATGCGTTGGCAGAAGCGGCAGCCGTGGGTGTGCTCGGCCAGCGAGGCGACCATGCCGGGAATCGTGTTGAGGACGGATTTCGACGCGGTTTCCAGGGTGGGGATCGAGGCGAGCAGGCCGCGCGTGTAGGCATGCAGCGGGTGGGCGAACAATTCCGCCACCGGTGCGCGCTCGACCACCCGGCCGGCATACATCACGACCACTTCGTCGCAACTCTCGGCAATCACGCCGAGGTCGTGGGTGATGAGAATGATGGACATTTTCATTTCGTCCTGAAGGCGCGCCATCAGGTCAAGGATCTGCGCCTGCACGGTGACGTCGAGCGCGGTGGTCGGTTCGTCGGCAATCACCAGCGACGGCCGGCAGGCCAGCGCCATGGCGATGACGATGCGCTGCCGCATGCCGCCGGACAGCTGGTGCGGGTAATCCATCGCCCGTTTCTCCGGCGCAGGGATGCGGACCATTTTGAGCATCTCGATCGCGGCGTCCCATGCGTCTTTCTTCGAGACCTTCTTGTGCAGGCGGATCGCCTCGGCAACCTGCCGGCCGATGCGGTGCACCGGATTGAGGGCGGACATCGGTTCCTGGAAAATCACGCCGAGCTCGCCGCCGCGGACGCGGCGGATTTCCTCGTCGATCGCGCGCACCAGATCGCGGCCATTGAAAAACACATGGCCACCGAGAATCTTGCCCGCCGGCTGGGGCAGCAGGCGCACGATCGACATCGCCGTGACGCTCTTGCCGCAGCCGGACTCGCCGACGATGCCGAGTGTCTTGCCCTCAGAAACCGTGAAGGAAACCTGGTCCACGGCGCGAAGCAGGCCGCGGTCGGTCTCAAATGAGGTGATGAGCTTGTCGACCACCAGGATCGGATCGCCATCGTATTTCATGGCTCTTCGGCGGCCTCCTCTTCCGCGGTTGGCTCGGGTTCGTCGGAGCGCGGCAGCCGGTAGACGTCGATCAGGCGGTTGACTTCCGGAAACTCCTTGCCGTTGCGGCGTGCGGCCTGGGTTTCGCGCTTCATTTCCTCATCGATCCAAAACACGAACACCTCGCGCGGATCATAGACGACCGGCGGGCTGAAGCGCGTGAATTCCGAATCCGGCCAGCGCAGCCAGCGCCACGATCCCATGCGCAGGAAATCCACCGAATAGCCGGGCACGAAGATCGCCTCGTCGTGCATGATGCGCTGGAGTTTCCACGCGGCCTCCCTGAGTTCCTCCTCGGTGCGCGCACTGCGGACCTGCTCACAGAGCGCGTCGGTGTCAGGGCGGGACCACGAGAACAAATTGTTGGTCTGGGTCTTGAGATTGCCCTTGGAATCGTAGGCATTGGTCGAGTGCAGGAACTGGTGGTAATCCGGCACCGGCGGCTGGATCATCCAACTGGCGAAGGCGATCTCGTGCTGCTTCTGCATTTCCTTCTTGTAGGCCACGGTGAATTCCAGCCCGTCGAGCCGCAGGTCGAGCCCGCAGTCCCGTGCCTCCTCGCGGAGGATGGCGAACATGCGGTCGATGAAAGGCATCACCGGATAGGTCACCGAAATCGACAGCCGCGTGCCGTCCGGTTTCCGCAGGATGCCGTCCCTGCCCTCCTGGGTGTAACCGGCGGCACGGAATGCCTCGCGGGCGCGGTTGATGGAGAACGGCCGCGCCCGGAGCGACGGATCGCTGAAGGTGACATATCCTTCGTTGAAGGCGTTGAGCCGCTCGTAGTCGCCGCGGAACATCACATCGATCACCTTCCGCCAGTTCATCGCGTGCTGGATGCCGATGCGGACGTCGAGGTTGTCCAGCGGCGGCTTGGCCACGTTGAGGTAAAGCCCGCGCGGCACCTTCGGGTAGCGGTTGTAGAAGGTGTAGCGCTCGATGTAGCCCTTGTAAACCGGGTCGATCTCGGATTTCTCGTACCACAGCTCGGGGGTGGTAAGCCCGAAGGTGTCGAGTTCCCCGGCGCGGAACAACTCGAAGGCCTTCGACTCGTCGCGCACCACGGTGTGGACGATTTTGTCCGGATTGAAACGATGGCGGAAAAACTTGCGGTCGCGCGCCCACCAGTCCATGACGCGCGTCTGGGTGATCGAGGCGCCCTTGACGATGTCGCCCGGCAGCACCTCGTAGGCGCCGGTGGTCGGAGGGAATTTCCACTGGTATCGCTCGGTGTAGTCCGGACCGTAATCCGCATAGAAGTGTGGCGGGGCGGGCGGCACCGCACCGGCCAGGGCCGGCGCGTAAACCTTGGCCTCCGGCAGCGAGACGGCGAGCACGTCGTCGCCATGGGTGGCGAACTGGGCGATGTTCTCGCGGAAGAACTGCTTGCCGTAGGGATTCACGATGTGGTCCGAGACCCGCAGATAGACCATGATGAGGAAATCGCGGGCGCGCACCGGCACGCCGTCCGAGTAGCGGGCCTCGGGGTCGAGACGGAACCAGACGGTGCGGCCATCCTTGGAAACCGCCCACTCGCGGGCCAGTCCGGGGATCACCTCCATCGTTTCCGGATGGAGCGAAACCGGCGTCATGTCGATGTAATCGTAGAGGTCGCCGCGGAACGCATTGTTGGAGTTGTCGCCGAACGGCCGGATGGTGGGCGGGAAAGTGGGGATGAAGATGCGGAAAACCCCGCCTTTGCGCGCCGCGGGATCGCCGATCTCCGGCTGGTCCAAGCCGTTTTCCCAGACGAGATCGCTGGGGACGTCCGCGGGATCGCCGATCTTGAGGTAATCGCCGAGCGAGAGGCGGAAGTCCCACTTCTCCATCTCGGTGCGCAGCGCCGCCGCGCGGATTTCGAGGGTGGCGCGCGGTTGGCCGGTGGCGGTGGCCAGCTGGGTGGCGATTTCCGCGAGTTCCTTTCCGGTGGCGTCGCGCTGCGTTTCAATCCACCCACGGATATACTTGTTGTAAAGCGGGACGAATTCCTCGAACCCGAGCGTGCGCGTTTCGTCGGGCGATTCGCGAGCGCAGCCGCACAGCAGCGCGCAGGCGGCGGCGACGCACGGGAAGATCATCAGGACACGCGTCATTTGTAATAGGTGAATTGTTTCGGATCGAAGGCCTCGCGCACCGCCTCGCCGACGAAGGTGATGAGCACCAGGAGGCTAACGAGCACGGTGAAGGTGGAGCTGACCAGCCAGGGCGCGGACAGGTTCGAGAGGCCGTCGTTGAGCAGACGCCCCCAGGTGGCGTACTGCGGCGGCAGGCCGAAGCCGAGGTAATCGAGCGAGGTCAGGGCGAAAACCAGCCCGGAAACGCTGAATGGCACCAAGGTGACGATGATGGCCACGGTGTTCGGCAGGAGGTGGCGCAGCAGGATCCGCGGGGTGCCGGCACCTAGCACGCGCGCGGCGGCGATGTAGTCGCGCTCGCGGTCGCGGTAGGCGGCGGTGCGCATCAGGTAGGTCATGCCCATCCAGCCGAAGGCGATGAGGATGGTGAGCACCACCGGCAGACCCTTGAACTGCTCCGGCACCATGCTGGAGAAGATGATGACCACGAACAGGAACGGCATGTTGGAGAAGATCTCGATCAAGCGCTGCACGGCGAGGTCGAACCAGCCGCCGAAGTATCCCATCAGCATGCCGATGGTGATGCCGATGAGATAGACGATGGGCAGATAGATCAACGCGGCCTTGAAGTTCACCTGCAGCCCGCCGTAGAGATAAGCCAGCACGTCGTAGCCCTGAGAGGTGGTGCCGAGCCAGTTTCCGGCCTCGGGCACCGGCGGCGCGGGATGGTATTTGATGGCGCGCAGCTCGTCGCCGGTGAGTTTCTGGAAATCATCCGCATCGCCACCGCCGGTGAATTTTTCGGTGACCAGCAAGCCCTGACTGTAGCTGGCGCTGTAAACCGGCATGCCGTCCCTGTTCCAACCGTCGGCGGGGCCTTCCAGCATGCCCCTGCGGAGCGTGTAGCGAATGTGGATTTTCGCATCGTCCACATCGTGATATCTCGCGGCGAGGCCGAAATAGGGCTTGCGGCTGCCGGCCTCGTGATAGACGCCCTCGCGCAAGACCAGAGGGCGCGAGCGCGGCGGCAATGTGTCGCCGGTGGGATCAAAAGGAATCAACGGCATGATGACCCGCCCCTTGCCGGATTCACGCAGCATTTTGGCGAGTTGGCGGTAGTTCACGGGCGCTTCGGCGGATTCCCCGGTGATGCCGAAATCACTGTTCTTCAGCTCCTCCGGCAGGAAGGCCGGGAATTGCCACTTGCCGCCGTATTCCACCGCCAGCGCGCGCTTGCCGACCACCACTTGGTCGAGCGAGGCGAGCGCGCCGAGGACGATCAGGATGACCAGTGCGTAATAGCCGCGCTTGATCTCGCGGAACCGGCGGATGCGGCGCTCGGTGAGCGGATTGCGCGGACCGCGCGTGAACGAGCGCAGCGTCATCGCCACGCCGCAGAGGATCGCCAGCGAGGCACCCAGCCAGCCGAACCACAACACGCCCTCCCCGGCCCCGTGGCGGCTCTGCAGCCAGGGCACCTCGCGGCTGGTTGCGAAAAACCAGCGGGCGGTGGGAAACGCGATGCCCGCCAGTTCGCCGGCCACGGCCAGCGCGCCGATGAGGGTGAGGAGGATGCCGATCGCGCGCATGGTCACTCGAATTTGATGCGGGGGTCCACCATCGCGACGATCAGGTCGGAGATCACATTGCCGACGAGCATGAGGAAGGCGGCGATGGTCAGCGTGCCCATGATCACCGGCACATCGCGTGCCAATACCGATTGGTATTGCAGCAGCCCGAAGCCCTGGATGTCGAAGACCGTCTCGATGAGCATCGAGCCGCCGATGAATACCGTGATCAGGTTGCCGAGGCTGGTGGCGATGGGGATCATCGAGTTGCGAAAGGCATGACCGAAGACCGCGCGGCGGAAGCTGGCGCCCTTGGCCACCGCGGTGCGCACGTAGTCGGCGGCCAGGTTGTCCATCAGGTTGTTCTTGGTCATCATCGTCAGCACCGCGAACGAGCCGACGAGATAACAGATCAGCGGCAGCACGGTGTGGTGGGCGAGGTCCTTGATTTTCCCGATCGTGTCGAGTTGGTCGAAATCCGGGCTGACCAGGCCGAAGAGCGGGAACAGGTTCATGCGCGCGCCGAGATGGACCAGCAGGATGGCACCCAGGGCGAAGCCCGGGATCGAGTAGCCAAGGAAGATCAGGATGGAAGACGCCGAATCGATGAAAGTGCGGTGCTTGAGCGCCTTGAGCACGCCGAGCGGCAGGCACACGGCGTAGGTGATGAAGGCGGTGAGCAGGCCGAAGTAGAGCGCCACCGGCATCCGGGAGAAGATCATCTCGTGAACCGGGTCGTTGTAGACCGTCGAGCGGCCGAGATCACCCTGAAGAAGCCCCGAGAGGCGTGTCTGATAGATCACCACGCGCGGCGGGTATTCCGGTGGCGTGGCATGGGCGGGATTGCGGCTCAGGAAGCGCTCGCGGCGGTCCTCGGGCGTTTCCAGGCGGATCTTCCATCCGGAATCGGCGGGATCTCCGGTGCCATCGGCGAAACGCGCGGAGACGATTTTCCCGTTTTCCTTGCGCACATTCACGACCCGTCCATCGCCGCGCAGCACGACTTCCGCGAGCTGGGATCCATCGCCCGTGCCGCGGATCGTCGAGTCGCCGCGTCCCCCGAACTGGCCTTTGGAAATGCGGACCTCGCGCGGCAGGATGCCGAGCCATTGGAGATAAGCGGTGAAGATGCCCTTGTTGAGGCCGAACTGTTCCTCCAGTTCCTCGATTTGCTCCTCGCTGAGCCCGCCCTGCGCCTCGCTGCCGGACGAGCGCTGGCCGCCTTGGTCGGCCCCGCGCGCGGCCTCCTGCAGCATCCGGTCCATGGGCCCGCCGGGCACGAAGCGCGTGATCGCGAACACCAGGAGCGTGATACCGACCAAGGTGGGCGGGATCAGCAACAGGCGGCGCAGGAAATAACTCTTCACGAATAGGAACCGCGTTTCTAACCCGCTGCTGGTGTCATGCAAGCCTTACGTCCTTTCCCGCTTCATCCAGCGGCCTCGTCGCATCATCGGCGCTTGAGCACCATCAGCGGGCTGCGCCAACCGGCGGGATTCCTCGGGCTGAAGCCGCCGGACTCAATGAACAGATAATCGCTGCCGTCGATGGTCTTCGACACGATCTTGTGGGCGGTGTTGTTTTCGAGATCCATCAGGATTTCGCCCGACCAGATCCAGCGGGCGTCGTTGGTGCCGCCGTCGCTGTTGAAGTCCACGCTGCGCAACGGGCTGCGGTCGGGATTCGGTTTGGCGGCGGGATCGAATTCATCGACGGAGGCGACCAGTGCCACGGTGGTCCAGCCACCGGACACGGCCGGGTTGGGCTCGAACTTGCCGTCGTAGCGGAACATCCCCCCGGTGGACGGCGGCTCGCTGCTTTCCGGATCGATGCCGGCCTGCCATGCGGAAGAAAGCATCGGCACGAAACTGGCGGCCTTGCGGAACACCGCATCGTCAAGCGGCGGCAATTTCCGCTCTTCCAGCCACATTTGGAACATCCCTTGGGGCACCGGTGGCATCTGGACGATGGCGCGGTCACCATAACGAAGGAAGGTGATGGCGGAGAGAGTGACCGGCTTGCCCGTGGCGAATTCGGCAGAGAACTCCGGGGTGATCCAGCCACCGCGCTGGGTCAGGCCGGCGCGACGGCCGAGGCCCTCCTTCGCTTCGACCAAGGGCTTGCCGTTGATGTGGATCATGAAGCCATCGCCCGCGCCGACCCCCTGGCCGCGGTCCACGCGCAGGCGGTAGAGATGGCCGGGCTTGAGCGCCGGGAACTCGAAACTGCCACGCACGAGCAGCACTTCATGTTCCCAAAACGTGCGGGGGGCCACGGGCCAGATCGTATCGGGCCGCGTCGCGGGCCCGCGATTGTTGGTCAATGCGCCCATGTATTGGCCGAAGGGCGGCAGGCCCTTTTTCCAACCGGCCTTGGCGGCATCGAATTCCGGGGCGAGCCAGTCCTCCATGCCCTGCGGCAGCGTCACCGGGCGGTAACGCCATGGAGAGATGTCATATTTCTGTTTCTCGGGCGGATCGTAGGAGAAATAATCCCACTGCACGTTCCTGAGATCGGGACCGAAGTTTTTCCAATCGTAGTCGCGCACCCCCACTTTCTGATAGAGGGCGACCAGATCGTCGATCGAGTTGGTGACCGAGGCATGGCGGTTGTCTGCGGGTGCGATGTCGGAAAGGATGCGGCGGCGGTTCTGGCCGATGAATTGATAGATCAGCTCGTCGCGGATGATCGGCTTGATGGCCTCGCGCAGCTCGGGGCCGAACCGTGCGGGATCGGCGCCGAGGAAAATGTCGCTGTAGGGCAGCGGTTCGTGCGGGCGGCGGCGCTTTGCGAGTTGATAGAGGACATCGTAGCCGCCGGGGACGGTGGCGAGGGTGCCGGCGAGGCGCTCGAGGGTTTCCTGCTTGTGGCCCCGGAGATCCTGGCCGCCTTGCCATTCGTCGCCGCCGCTGTAATGGAGGTAGGCATCGCCGAACACCTCGAGCGCGAGATCACGGACCTGGTTGGAAGCCTGGGGAAGAATCTCGCCAAGCTTGTAGGCCGCCCCGCCGGTGGTGCTCTGGCGCGGGGTGGTCTGGAGGAGTTTGCCGACGGGCGGCAGGACCTTGGCATAGGCGCGCTCGTCGGTGACGATGTGGATCAACGCCATGAGCGCGCCTTGCTGGAGCCATTGCTCCGGATGGCTGAGATAGGAGATCAGCAGCTCGGCATGGGGAACGATCATGTCGGGCGTGCCGCACTGGACCAGCGAGAGACAGGCATCCTTGACGAACCACGACTCGGAGTCGTCGCCCAGGCGGGCGATGCTAAGATCGAACAGGC
>JBMTCD010000048.1:0-18431 GCA_049430545.1 Luteolibacter sp. | reverse complement strand
TCGAAGGTCTTGGTCCCGTCCGCGCTGGTCCATGTCCTTGCATGGGCCCCGGCGAGTGAAAGGCTGGCAACCGCGGCCATGATCAGGCAGCGGCACCCGTGATCCATTATGCGTTTTCTCTTCATGAAATCGGGGATTCTGTCGGATTCCGCTCTACCATTCATCTGTTCGGAACGACGCCGCCGGCAGACCTTCCTTGTTGAACAGGCTGGGCACGCCGGCATTGTCGAAGGCATATCTCACCGCGACCGGCTCCGCCACCGTGTCGCTTGAAACGACCACCGTCTCGCCGTCGATCGTCGCCTGGGCCGGAACAAACCTCCTGTCGGCCCCGGCAATCACGAAGTTGGCGAGCTTGCCATCCTTCGCGACCAGCCCCGAGCCGGTGTGATCGAATGACAAGCGGATCATGCCGCCCTCGATCATCATGCCCTGGTAGATCGGACCACAATGGACCAGATCCTTCCGCCCGTAGTCCCTGGCCAGCGCCCAGAGGGCAAGACGTTCCCCGACGTCCTTCTTGTTCGCCGGGTGGATGTTCTTGAAATCACCGAGATCCAGGGTCACTGCCATGCCCACATGGTTCATCGACAGCGAGTGCATCTGCACTTCCCTGACGAGGGCGCTGTTGCGATTGCCGTAGTCATACGGCGGAAGCTGAACATGATAGAACGGGAGGTCGCCCAAACCCCACGCATCGCGCCAACTTTGGATGAGATTCGGAAACAGCGGTCGATACCATGCCTCAGCGCCGACGTCGTTCTCGCCCTGGTACCAGATCACTCCCTTGATCGTCGATGCGGACAGGGGGCTGATCATGCCATTGAACAAGGCCGAAGGCCAGCGGGTGCCGATCTGTGGAAGGCCCTGCGGGCGGCTGGGCTCCGGAGCGCCTTGCGCCTTCGCCTTCGCCGCCGCCACCTGCCACTTCTCCATCTCCGCCTCGTATTTCGCCCTGGTTTTCTCGACCGTCTCCGGGTCCGAGACCAGTTTGACCTCGGTGGCATACAGGTTCTTCTCCAGCAGCATTCTGCCGGAAGTCCAGGCCCGGGCCGGAGTGGCCCCCATCGAGGCGTGGATCAAGCCGATCGGGATGTCGAGTTCCTGATGGAGTTTCCGGCCAAAGAAATAGGCCACCGCCGAGAATCCACCCGCGGTCTCGGGCCGGCACTCGACCCAAGCGCCCGAAACATCGTCCGCAGGGTGCGCCGCATGGGCCCCCTTGACATGGAACTGACGGATCCGCGGGTAATCGGCCCGGGCGGTCTCATGTCCAGCATCCGTAACACCCTTCAAGCGGAACTCCATGTTCGACTGGCCGGAGCAGACCCAGACCTCACCGATGAGGACATTCTCAAGGGTGATGGTATTCGCCCCTTTGACGGTCACCACATATGGCCCGCCGGCCTCGGGGGTCCTGAGGGTCGTCTGCCATCTGCCGTCCTCTCCGGCCGTGACCGCGGCGGCAAGCGCTCCCTCCCATGAACCCCTGACCTCCACCTTCTCACCGGCATCCGCCCAACCCCAGAACCGGGCCTCGCTCTGCTGCTGAAGCACCATGTTGCCCGACAGGAGCGCCGGCAACTTGACCTCGGCTTGCAGGTCGGCGGCGGCCCATGCCACGGCGGCAACGGCCAGTGTTTGGAATGCGTGATGCCTCCTCATCATTTCAGTTCCATGTCACTGTGGGTCTTCGGCGGGAGCGGTTTCCTCCCGTCCTTTCGCGGAACCCGGGATGGCCAGGGCGCTTGAAACCGTGGTGTCGCGTTCGTCCGTCAGCGTGAGGACCCAGGCGGTGGCGTCCGCCGGCGGCAGACCGGACCGGATGGAGCCTTCCGCGATCGTCGCCGGCTGGCTGGTCCACTTGCGCGCGCGATGGTCACCGCGGAGCGGATCCAGGGTGTAATGTAGCCCGGCCCTTTGAAGCTTGGTGGCCGTGGTCACGGGCGCGACAAGTTGCCGCTCCCCGGCCTGCACCGGGCCGATCGAGGGCAGCGGTTTTCCCCCTTTGAGATGGTGGTCGATGAACGCTTCAACGGCCTTGGGTTTGTCGAAAATGTGCCCATGCCTGAGATCCGGGACAAAGTGCAGGTTCTTGGGCGAACTCACGAGGGCGTAGGTGCGGGCATGGCTGTCCGGCGGATAGGCGAAGTCGGTCCCGCCGTTTACAAACAACATGGGCATCCTCGCCGAACCGACATACCTGGAGGGATCCCACAAGCGGACCCATGTGGCGCGATCCGCCGGACTCATGCCATCCAACAGCTTGATCCAGGCACTGTTTTCGTGGAGAAAACCACAGCCATAGACCGGGACGGCGGCCTTGAAACGGTTGTCCAGGCCCGCCACGATGCAGGTCAGGTATCCACCCCAGCTGATGCCGGTCAGAGCGGTCCGTTCCGGATCGACCTCGGCGAAGGAAAGGATGAGCGAATGCGCGCGGATCACATCCGCCACGGCGTGGTAGGTCCACTGGTCCGTGGCGGGCTGGCCGGTGGCGAACTTGACGAGGTCGATGGGCCGCGGGCCGCCATCGGTGAGGACTTCACCTGCCGCTCCCTTGATGCCCAGGTCCATGGCAATGGCGGCGTAGCCACGCGAAGCCCACAACCTCGCCCAGTCCGGGAAGGCGGTTCCTCCGCCACCGTGAACCAGGACGATCGCGGGAAGGTCCTTGTCCAGCGACGGATCGCCCGCGAGCGAGCCGGGGGTGGCGTAATGGGCGAACACGCGGGTCGGTTTTCCCTGATAGGGCTCGCCCTTGTAGAACAGGGAGCGGACCTCCCGGCCTTCCTTCCATTCACACCCGGGCGGCTTGCTCAACTCATCCAGATACCACGGCGTGGTCGCCGGCAGCGTGTCGGCCCGCTTGATGGACGGAACATCGCCCGCAGGAACGGGCTGCGACCCTGCCAGGCCGATGCCGGCGGCCATCAGAAGTAAACATGATTGATACAAGTGTCTCATAAAATTTGTTCGATCCTACCCATCGACCTTTTGCATTACCAGCACCCAGTCCTGCGGGGATGGCACGTTGGGCGATTTCCAGGTGCCGGACAGCGTGTGGACGCCGAGCTCATGCCGCCGACCGGTGACCGGATCGAAGTAAAACGCCGACCAGTTCCCCGGCTCGAGCTGTTTGATCTCGATGCCATCCCACTGGTAAACGCCACGGATCGGCTGATAGATCACCCGCATCCTGCCCGGGATTCCGGCGGCGAAGGCGTCTTTTCCGACCCATTCGGGATGCTCCGCAAACTGCTGCCACGGCAGGCTTTCCAGCAGCGCCTTGCCACGACCGAGCTGCGCGGAGCCCGGGAAATGCATGCCTTCGTTCCAGGTCGTCAGATCGTAGGGCTGGTGGTCCCACCCGCCCCAGTTGCCGTGCTCCTCCGGCGTGCCCATGTGCCAGATGCCGGCGGCACCGTAGGTGTGACCGGCCGCGCCGGCCAGCATCAGGGCCCAGAACTGATACCGCTGCAGGTAGGCAGGGTTCTGCTGCATGTGGAGTTCATAGCACGACTCGCCGCTGACAAATGGCTTCAGCGGGCTTTCGTCCGCCGATTTCCTGAGCTTGGCGAGCACCTGATTCACCGTCTTCCACGAGTCATGGCCGGTCGCGTCCATGTCGAAATCGAAAACCGCATGCCCTTCCAGCGCGCCTCGCAGGTGGGATGTGTGATTCGTCAGCAAGCGGTCGAATGGATCGATGGCATCGGCATATTCCGCCAGTTCATGCCAGGCCCCCTGTTTCTTCTCGGTCTCGCCGCCGAGGATCCAGATCACCGGGTAGGCGCCGTAGCGCGCGATCAGGTTGCGGAAGTGGCGCTTGTATCCATCGAGTCCGACTGCATCCAGTCCGACCGCGCGTCCCCAGCCGCCGACGATCGCCGGCGTGATTCCGGCCTCCACGAGGTGCTGGATCCGGCGGTCGGCGTATTGGAAATACTCCGGGTTCACCACGCTGAAGTCCTTGGTCAGGTAAGGCATGCCACCCTCGTTTTCCCAACTCGGCTTGAGCAAACCCAACTCGTCCGGGTAGGTGCCGCAGACGATCTGCACGACCGTGAAGCCCTTCCGCTTGCGATCGGCGGTGAGTTCCTTGAAGCCCTCGAACGGGATGCGCTTGCACAAGCCCTTCCACCAGGTGTCGCCGAGCCAGAAGAATGGCGTGCCATCGGTAAACTCAAGGTACCGCTGGTCCTCAGTGACTTGCAGCCGCCCACGCTTGTAGAGCGGGTTGTCGCCGCCATAGGCGCTGACCGTCAGCGTTGGCCCGGTGAAGTTGAGTCCTTGGTCCGAGCGGTCACTGGCCACCGCACGGTAGCGGTATTCCCCCTCCTCCGGAGCGGCGAAGCGGACCTTCCACGTCCTGCCGCCATCCCAGAAGGCGGGAACCTTCCACTCCCTTCCGTCCTTGCTGAAAAACACATCGACCTCGACTTGCAGGAAGGGATTGGCGTGGTCCTTCGACGACTCGAAGGCGGCCTCGAAAACGGTGTTCACTTCCGCCGCCGTCGCCGGAAGTGCCGCCAGCATGGCCGTCAATACGAACTTCTTCATTGGCTTCATGGTTCAGCGATCACGAACGGTTTACGGATTTCCACATCGCCGCGACGCGATTCGGGATGCACCTTCAGATCCACGACTTTGCCGTCCTCGACCCGCGCCTCAACATTCGTCCGCCCTGGCGCGTGGAGTTTGAAATGGACGTCCCATTCCTCCGGCCAGGCGGGGAGCAGCAGGATGCGGTCGCCTTCGCATTGCATCAGCATCCGCTGAAGCGCGATCTGGAACACGCCAATCTGGTCCTGGTCCGGCGTCCAGTCGTAGTTGGGCCCATAGAAGCCCGGAAAACGGTATCCTTTGGCCTTGTTGCGAGCCCGCTCGACCACTGTCGCCCGCGCTTCATCGGTCAGCCCGAGCATCGCCGCCCAGATGGGTCCCTGCTGCCAGCCCATGTTGACCTTGTGACGACGGGCGTGGAAGGTGCGGATGGCGGTCTGCAACCCGTCCTCCGTGGCGGTGGCGAGGGTGAAGAGATGAAACGGGAAAACCGCATACAACTCGGGGTTCTCGAAGTTTCGCATCCTGCTCTTGATCTCCCTGGCCGCGGCGATCCGGGTCTCGCCACCCTCCCCGGTCATCGGAATCTCCGGTTGGTCGGCCAGTTGTCGTTCCCACTCCGCCCGGACCGCATCGGAGACCGGCAGGGTCAGCAGGCGCGGGATCAGATAGCGCATGGCCGCGACGTCAGGCGTCGGATCGACCGACTCCCAATAGGTTTCGAGTGATTGGGCGGGCTCATAGCGGATCCGGCCCTCTTCGTCGCGCTGCCAGTGCTGGTCGTAAAAGCGGAAGGTTTCCACCGCCATGGGAATGAGCGTGTCGTCGCGAAACACGGTGTCCCCGGTGGCCTCGTAGTAATCAAGCATCATGCCGACGATTTCAATGATGCCCACCCAATGGCGCCGGATGAACTGGTTCTGCGTGATGCCTTTGGGCAGGTCGCCGCGGTCGAGCCCATAGTTGCCATCGACGTAGTTGCCCCAGAAATGCGCGGTTTCCGGATACTGGGCGCCGCCATGGCCGAAGTAGCTCTTGGTGGCCGCCACCCTCAGGGGAAGCTGCTCCCGATACATCCGGAAAAGCGGCCGCATCAGCTCGTAGTCGCCCGAATACAGCATGGACCAGTAGGGCAGCCGGGTGTTCTGCAGCCAATACGCACCGCCCCAGCGGCGGTAGTCGGGATCGAACACCTCATCGACCGTGAACAAGGTCCCGTTGAACTTGATCGGCAGCTTGCCCCGCCCGGCGCAGGCATTGATATAACGTTGCAGGGCGTAGGCCTGGCTGACCATTTGCGCGTCGCAGGGCGCGGCCGCGGTCCCGCTGGCACCGTGGCCGATGGCGATCCAACTGCGCTCCCAGAATGCATGCCACCAGGCGCGGTGCGCGGCGAAACGGGCCGTGTGGTCGGCGGGTGTCCGCGCGGCCAGCGCGTCCGCCGCCTTCCGCCAGTCGGCGGGCGAGTCCGCGAAGTCGGTCAGCACCGTGATCCGGATGCGCTGGTCGGTGGAGGGTTCCGCACTTGCCAGCACCAGGTCGGATTGCGCCCGCATCCCCTCGCCGCGGATCACCGCCCCGAAGGTCCGGTGCAGCAGCAGGTCGCGATGCTTCGGGATCTCCTCCTCCAGCTCCGTGTGCCGCATGTTGCGCTCCCAGATCGACTCGGTGTTGTGATGGCACCACGCGATGCTCCCGCCGTCGTGTGGCAGGACGGTATCGGGGTGCACCTTGCAACTGTCAGGGAAATTGTCCCAACTGCTGTGGGTTTCCTTCTCGTTCCCCTCGACCCGGTCGAGCATCCGCGTTTTCGTCCGCCAGATTTCAACGGAAGCCTTGGCCGAAACCGGTTGCGGGCTTTGCATGTCCACTTGCACCACCGGATGATGGGCGTCGATCCAGACCCGGACACGGGTCGCGCCAGCCTCGATCTCGATTTGGCCGTCGCGCAGCTTGAGGCTTTTCTTGAAGGCCGCACCGGGAAGAACCAAGGGCGGGTCGGTCTGGATCCGGACGCGCCCGATCTTGAGCAGGCGGGCGAAGTCGTCGTAGGCATCGGTCTTGGAAAGCAGCGGCATGAGGTCGCCGGTGGGCTCGACCCAGACGTTGGCGGCGACATCGCCTTTGCCGAGCGGCATCGAGCCGAGGGAATCGGCGCTCGGCGAATCCCAAATGACATCATACATCCCCGGACCCGCTCGATCGGCTGCTTCATCCGCCAGGCAAGACGCCGCAAAGACCGCACTGGCCATTCCTGTGATGATCGATTTCGTTTTCATGGGGGTAATTTCGTGGAACCGGCATGGATCGACTTCATTTTCCAGGAGGAAATCCTCTTCACCTTGACGTCACCGCCGTTGCTGAAGAGACGGACATGCAGATCCTGCGGATGGTATTCATGCCAGGCCACCGCGGCCTGGCGGTCGTTGGCGAAGACTTCGACCATGCTCTTGTCGATGAAGATGTCAGGCATCAGGGCTCCCGAACGTGGATGACATGTCCGCAGTGCCAGTCGTCTTCCGCCCGGTTGGGGAAGTTCCCGATTTCGACCAGGAGATACTCCACGCCCTTCACCGTCCGAAGTACCATCCGGCGGGCTTCGACCTCGCTGCCCAGGACCAGCATGTCACCCGACCAGAGGCGGGTCGGGTCGCCTTCGACCGTGCCATTCGCGTTGAGGACGAGGTAGGTTTGCTGGTAGCCGTGGTTTCCGGTGGAGTGTCCCTTGTTTCGGGCCGCGATTAACCTCCGGCCCTCCTCGGCATAGACGGCGACCATCCGGTCGTCGATGGGATGGCGCTCCCAGGCTTTCTTCAGCTCTTGCCAGCGGCCGACGAGTTTCGGGTTTGGCGTGAACCCGTCGTAAACGTAGAGGTCGCTGTCCAGACCGCTTTTGGCATGCGCGAGCGTCTTCTTCGGCAGCTTGACGAGGAATTGCAGGCCTTCGGGGAGTTGCCGGATGATGCTGCCCATCCGGTTCCTGACGACCTTGGCACCATCCGTGAGGACCGCACCGCCCGGGGCGACGAATTCATCGGGGATGGAGGTGTAGGACAGCTGCGCCAAGGGGGCGGCAAAGGCCTTCACCTCGGGGCCCGCGGATGCCAGGGCGTTGTGGATGACCGTGCTGCACTTGGAAGACGCCTCGTCGTTGCGAAAGGAGGCGGTGGTGTCGATGATCCGGGGCAGCACCGTCTTGTAGTGGGCCGGCTCGGTGCAGATCCGGGCGAGGGTGCTCACCGCGGCCATCCGGATCCAGACGCTGTCGTAATCGAGCATTTCAAGCAGGCGGTCGCGGTGTTTTGCGATGACAGGCTTGTCCGCGCGCGCGAGGGCATGTACGGCGTCCTGGGCGACCCACCAAGATTCGTCGCGGTTCTCGATGATGCCCCCGACCAGGTCGAACATCTCGGGGGTCAACTGGTCGTCCGGGATTGCGCGCCCCTTGAACATGCCGGTGAGGCCGAGGATGCCGAGGTGCCGCAACCGTGGATCCTGCGCCTTCAGAAGCGGGACGATGAAGTGGTGGCGGCCGTGTGCGACCGCGGCTCGGATGGCCGCGACCCGCAAGCCGAACTCCGGATGGTGGAAATACCGGGTCAACACCTCATCGCTGACCTCGGGGTCGCCGAGGCGGTTGAACACCGGCACCGACGCGCTCTCGGGCACGGTCTCCATCATCAAGTCTTCGATGCTGATGGACGGGTGGTCGAGGGGTGCGGTCGCCTGGAAGAGGTCATCGGCGGCATTGCCCCATGGGCGGACCGGGAGCGGGTGGTGCTTGGCCCACTTGCTGCGGGGAGCCCCGAAGAGTTGCAAGTGCTTGCGCGGCAGGGTGTAGGTCAGCGCGAAGTAGGTGCCCCATGCCATCTGATCCTCGGTGGCGGAGCGGTCGTAGCGGTCGGTCATGCCGGCGATGCCGATGCTGCCATCGTGCCGGCGGGACAGGTCCATCACCCAGCGGCGGGTGTCGAGGTAGGAGCGGTAGGAAATCGGGCGTTTTTCGCGCATCAGGCTCATCGCCTTGTGGTGCCAGATCTCGCCGATGCCGCCGCCGGTGTGGCCGTCGTGGAACCAGTTGGTCGCGTAGAAGCTCTTCATCGCGGAGTTGTCCCGGGCCTGCGCGTAGATCGACAACTCCCCCTCGGGCGTGAGCAACGCGGCGGCGGCCATCGCGACCGCCAGACCGCTGGTCTTGCCGTTGTCGCGGAAGCCGCCCTCCGGCAGGCCATCGCCGTAGGGCACGTTGCCGTGCCCCGCGAAGCGGTAGAATGCCTTGAGGGCTTCCTGGAGCATCGGCTCGTCGACCTCGACCCCGCACAGGCGGGCCATGAGGAGAAAGGTCACGCACTGCATGCCCGAGGCATGGACCTGGCCGGTGCCGGTCGAGTAGGTGAACTGGGCGGGCTTGCCTTTGCCGCTCCAGCCGCCATTGTACATGTTTTCCCGGAGCTCTTCGGTCATCGCCTTGATCTTCGGCAGCACGCTGGCATCGCCGGTGCGCAGGTAGTATTCGCAGATTCCCGGTCCTTTGTATCCCTTCTCCCAGTTCATCTCACTCACCGTCTCGAAGTCCTTCATCCAGCGCCGCACGACCTCGAGATCCTTTTCTTCCCCGGTGGAAAGCAGGAACAGCACCGAGCCCCAGCGCGGCTTCCCGTCCTTCGCCAGGATCCCGGCGAGCTGGCGGACGATCTTGTCGGACTTCGGGCAGTCGAGCGGCCAGGTCTCGTTGTAGCGACCCATCACCGGGATGGAGACGACCACTTCTCCTGCGCCTTGGATCTTCAGACGCACCATGCCGTCGGTGGCCTCCGCCTCGGTGAGGATGTCGCCGAGGATCTCGCGCGGGTCGCGCTTCTCGAGAACCTGGCCATTGAAGCTCTCGATGACCTGGCCGGGTTTGAGCTTGCCGGTGCGCTCGGCGGGCGAGCCCTGTTCGACATTGCGGATGACCGCCGTGAAGCCCGGCTCCTTGATGTCGAGGCCGATCCCCACCGGCCCGAAATTCTGCACGTTCCAGGAGCCGTTGTAGGCCGGATAGGGGTTGAAGATCGGCGGGCTGGTGTAACCCTCCTGCCCCGCCAGGTGAGCGGCGGCGAGGATTGAACTGATGGAAGCGAGAGCTGCGGCGGTCATGTTGGTTGGGAATGTCATTGGTTGTGGATTAGTTAGCCCGGCTTGGCGGACCGGGCGATGAGGAAGACGAAGGCCCGCTCCCCACCGGCGAGTGCCGGCAGGGCGGGGAAATGGAGTTATGCACGGATTCGGAGGCATCTCATCACTCTGTCAACTGCTGGAAATGGGGAATCGGGCCGGGCCAGCACAGCCGTTTTTCACTTTCGTAACTGGTTGTCCTTGATGAACGTGTTTTCACAGTCTTGCAGTGCGATCCAGTCGGAAGAGTCCACGCGGTTGTCATGGATGTGCAATCCATACACATTATGGATGGAAAGCGCGGGTTCCTTGGTCCGGCCAAAATAGTTTCCCGTGATCTTCAGGTTCGTGACCGGCTTGGCGTCAAGTCTTCGCCCGGGGGTGCCTCCGCCCGCCGGATGCATGGAAACACTGATGGCCGGCCCGCCCGGTGGAGAACCCAGGAAGCGGTTGTTGCGGATGACCAGATTGCGGGCGAACGGCCCCTCCATCCACGGTCCCCAGGTTTCGAACTGCACACACAAGCCATGCCCGACGTTCTGGAACGTGGTGTTTTCGATCAACCCGTTCGGTGCTCCGTTGATGAGCGTCCTCTGAAAATTGTCATGAAACCAGCAATTCCGGATGACAAAGCCGTCCGCGGACCGCTTCCCGTCGAAGACGACCAGCGCCAGAGGCTGCAGCGCGAGCTGTTTGTCCAGTGTCACCAGGAAATCGCTCACCGCGTCATGGGTATCATTGATCGCCAGCTTGGGTCCGTCGGGCGTCTTTTCCACGGCAACCACCATGGCGGAGCCCAACAGCGCGACGGTTGACGCATCGCGGAATTCGAGCGTGTCGCCCGGCTCATAGATCCCCTGCAGATAATAGCGCGTTTCGTCCAGCTGCCGGACCACGCGTCCGAAGCGCCCGTGGATGTTGAGGTTGTCATCCGCGGCATAGGCGCTTTCGCAACGATCCAGCAGCGGCCCGCGGTCGGTGGCCGAGAGGTGGAATGCATCCGCCCCGAAGGCGTGCAGGCGGTTCGTGTGCGGGCGCCGCGTGGCACGCACACGGCGGTAGATGTTTCCGCCCTCCCCCCCGCCCTCATAAACCGCCATGCCCGGGCTTGACCAGATATTGATATCTTCGAACCGCATCCGCGCGCAATTCACGGAACGAAGGGCCGCGCCGGTCTGGATCGGGCTGACGACATGATCGCCGGTTTTCAAATCCTCGGGCAGCGGGTTCACCCTGACCTTGGAGTAAAGGATGCTTTTGCCGTCATCGGAAAGCGTCCAGTCACCCCGGATGTGACGGTGGTTGATGAACTTCCCGTCCGAATCGTAAAAGATCAGCTTCCGTTCACCCGAGCTTTCCGGTTTTCCGTCCTGATCGAGCGGTTGGTAGCCTTCCATCAGATCGGCGCGGATCGCCTGGTTCACACGATCGATCCCGGTGATGCGGGCCAGGGAAAAGACGGGATGGGTGAAGTCGATCTCCAGCCCGCGCAGCGTGACGTCGCGGCAATTTTCGAACAACAGGCCGTGCACCATCGGCGGCTCGAACCAGAACGTCGCGCCGTTGGCATCGATTTCCAGGCTGGCGAGATCCTTCAAGGTGGATTGACTGCTCCAATCCGCATGGAAAATGTAGTCGCCGGGAGGAATGGTGATCCGCCCCTTTGCGGCACGGATTTTATCGAGAATTTCCTGTCCCTTTGCACGCAGAGCCGTCCGTTCGCGATCCGACCATTCGGGATAGCCGTCCGGGAGGTCGGCACGCCAGCGTGATGCGAACGGCTCGGGGATGAATTCGAAATCGATCTTGAGATCGACCCGGCTGGAGTCCGTTGAAAGCATGAACGACAGCGGCGTTTGTGCCGTCAAGTCCAGTGCGGGAATGTCGAAGCCGTGACGGATGCCGTCCGCTTTTCCGATCGCCGCGCTCCAGATTTTCCCACTTCCCGCCAAGACGTGAAGTTCGGCATCCGCATCCGGGGTATGCTTTTGATAGGAACCGACGATGCGCACACTGCCACTTGATGGGGGTGCCCAGCGATGCACGAGGCTGGGCTCACCGCGCGTGGCACTCGCCTCGCCCGCAAAGCCGGACAGCTTGTCATCGGAGCCGCGGGGTGCGATGCGTCCGGACGCCGGAGCCACCGATGTTTTGGCAGCCTGCTCCTTGAGGAAGGCGATGTCGGCTTCGGACAGCTTGTCTTCGGGGAAGCTCATGCGCCCGCCGCCGGCGTGGGCCACGGTGACCATGCCCCTTTGGGCGTCATACGAGACGAGTTCCCCTACAAAAGTCCGGGTGCCATCGGCACTGCTCCATGTTCTTGCCTGGGCGGCGGCGAGGAGCAGGCCGGCGAAGGTGGCCACGATCATGCTCTTGCCGATGAAGATGCGAAGGGTGAGATCCTCGACGCATTTGGCTGCGGCTTCCGCCCCGGCGGCAGTGGCCGGACAGGCCATCATCTGCAGGGCGGCTGTGGCGGATTTCCCAATCATTTCGTTCGTCCGATCGTTTTGGATAAGTTCGTTCAATTGAATCCATTCTTACGATGGAATCTCACCGTTCTCCGCGCGTTGTTCCCGCCAGCCTGGCGAACCGCTGGCGGATCTCGGCGAGGCTGCCGATGGTGAGGTGAAAGTGATAATCCACCACGGTGCCCTTCTTGAGCTGCATGGTCCGCACCGGCGCGACGTAGGAGCAGGCTGAGCCATCGGGGCCGGCGCTGCCGTTGCCGCGGTGCCGGTAGGTGACCGCCTGCTTGCTGCCCGGCGTGTGGATGCCGATGCCGAATCCCTTGTCGTCCACATAGGCGAGCCATTCGGTGTCGTAGCGGATGTTTTCCGGTTTGAGGTCCTTGCCGAGATCGACTGGGGCATGCTTCACGAGCTTGCCGTCCAACTCGAACATGAGATGCGGCAGGGCGTAATCGACAAACATCGCCGGCAGCTCCTGATGGGCATTGCGCTGTTGCGTCGGGCCGCTGTATTCCATCCGCATGCGGACCTTGGCGATGGGGCCGTCGAGCGTGATCCACTCCTGCATGATCGCCTCGGGGCAGGGCTTGGCGCTGGCCCAGTGCAGCGGCTCGACCCTGGCATACAATTCGTTCCGCGACTTCCGGAACTCCAGCGTCCTGGCATCCTCGCCCTTGTAGCTGCCGCCCTGCACCGGATTGTAAACCCAAGGCTTCTGCGCCCACATCGAACCGTCGGGATCTCCGTAATACGATTGCTGGATGAACCGCCCCTCATCGTGGTGGTTGAGCAGGTTGCGCTTGTCCGATGACAAGGCCAGGTAGCCGATGGCGGCTCCGCGGCTTCGGTCCACGCCGATGCGGATCCTTCCGTTGTCGAGATAGGCCCAGGTTTCCGCATGCACGCCGGTAACCAGCAAGCAGGCAGCTGTTGCGATGAGCTGGCAACGGCGTCCGAAATCAGTGATGCGCTTTCTTTTCATGCGATCGGGGAATCCATTCGAATTCCGGCTTACTACCGATGAAACCACTCGATCTTTCGGGAAATCGGGCAATCCACCTGCCCATTCCCGGACAGGCTGTTCCGGGCGGCGGCTTCAACCTGAAATCCGCGGCCTTGCCCGATCCGGGACCGCCGAAGATGTCGGAGGATAGAACGAGACGGTGGTTTCAAAGCCGCCGTTGCTCAGGGTGACGGCGGCATGTGCTGGACGCCCGATATCCGGTAACGGATGACCGGCCCGTCGCCGCCCTGCTCGACCGTGGCAAGCACACCGTTGAGATAGATCGGACGCGGGTTCCCACGCAGCTTGAGTTCGAGATCGCAGGGCTCGTCCCAGGGTTTTTTGAGCATCGCGAGGCGACTCTCGATTGTGACATGAAATGCATCTCCGCGCCGTTCCAGCGACAGGTTGATTCCGTCGGTGCCGACGGCGAAACCATGGTTGAGATCAATGATCCCGCCACCGGTGAAGCGCGCGGCGTCGGCGAGGCCGGTGAAAATGCCGGAACATTCGCCCCAGCTCGGGTGTGTGCGCATGGCAGACTGGTTGTGTCCCTCGTGATTGATGTTCTCCGGGCCGAGCCCGAAACCGTATAAGTTCACATGCGGATAGATGCCATTCCCGATGTGGCGCGGGTGATTGATCAACACGGTGCTGGCGCGCGCTGCCGCCACCCCGCGCTCGACAAGATCCTGGCGGCCGAGTTCGAGCCCGTACCAGATGAAGGGCTCGACCAGTTCACACTGCCGGGCGTCAAGCCAGGTGGCGGTATCGACATTGTCCACCGTGCAGCCGCCGAAAGGATTGGCGGTGTAGATATAATGTGGGTCCCAGCTCCCCTGTGAGAAGCTCAGATAGTCCACGGTCTTGGATCCGGCGTCGAGATGGGCCTCGTCGCGGGTGATTTTGTAAAGCGCCGCGAATCCTTTGGCCGCCCAGTGGGTGCTCAGGTTGCCGCGGATCGGCAGTAGCTGTGTTTCATCCAACACATAGTCGAGCGGGTTGCGCCCGCAAGAGTAGTAAACTTCGAGGTCGATCCAGCGCTGCTGCGGAATGATCTCCTTGATCAGGTAGTCGGCAATGCGCCCGGCACCGTCGCGGTAGCGGGCCTCGCCGGTCACACCTGCCATCTCCGCGAGAAACCACATCATGGCCGCCGGTTGCGCGCTGTGGTGAAGGTCCGCGAGCGGCTGCATGTCCGGCGTGTAGTAGGAGGGGATCGTGCCGCGTCCGTCGATGCGCGCCACAAGTCCGTCGGCGAATGGCCGCAGGTAATCGATGATGCGCGGGTCCTTTCCACAGCGCTGATAAAACTCGAGCAGGTGGGCGGCCGACTTGCTCATGGCAGGCACATTGTAAACCGGCGCGCTTTTGTCGAAGAAGGATTTCGGCGAGGGTGACGGACCGAGGCTGCTCAGCGACCATTGTTTGCTCGCTGCATGATAGATGAGCGGGAAGAAGCCGGCGTCGTTTTGCGGAGCCTGCAATGCCAGGTTGACGATGCGGTGTCCGCGCTCCTTGAGTATCGGGATGTCGAGTTCATCGCCCCAATAGACCATGCCGTTGGCGTCGCGGATGTTGTTCCAGAACTCGAAGTTCCACAGCGCGTCACCGAAGCCCAGCACTCCGAGCGGCGACACCATGCCGCCGACGGGTTGACCATTCATTTCGAAATCAATGAACACGCCGTGGTCCTCGTAGCCGGGCACCGGCGCCTGAATCGCGGGCGGCATCGGCTTGGAAACCACACTGTAAATGGCGCGGACATATTCGGCGAAGGGCATGGCAAGATGCGGCCGGTCGCGGAACTGCGGATGGCCATGACGCTGCCAGATGTGGCGCGAGGCGACTTGAAAGGCCGCGCCTTCCGGCATATCCGCTCCGACGATGAGTTCGTAGCCGAAGCGGATCTCCGGTTTCGCGAGCTGGCGGACCATCGAGGCGTCGTTGAAGCGCTGGTAACGCATGTGGTGCGACACCACAAAATCCATCATGCCATAGGAAAAGACCGGCTGTCCGGTGAGTCCGGACACGGCATTCAGGTCAAGCGCCGTCGGCATGGTGTAGAATTCGTCGATGATGGGCACCGAGAATTGATTGCGGGCCACGGCTTGCGTGCGTCGCGCGTCGGGCGACTGAAGGGCGTGGGCATTGATCATGGCAAGATCGGGCACCATGCAGGCATACAGTCCGCCCTTCTGGAGCACGATGGCGGGCGAATGGAATGCGTGGTCGCCAATCACCTGATCGACTGCCGGGCCGGCACGCGGATCGTCCTTCTTGGCCGTCGGGCTGTGCACGAAATCCGGGGCACCGGGTGGCAGGAATTCCCATGTGGCGAGGAAGTAATCGAGCAGGGGCTCCTTCAGGGATGCGGACACATCGAAATGCAGGCTCGCGCCGTCATCGTCGAGCGTCAGGATTTGCTCCGCGACGATGCGGTGGTTGAGCTGACCGCTCAGCCTGATTTTCACCTGTGTGTCGCTCCGGGATGCGATGGCGAACTCGGTGAAAATTTGATTGGCCTGGTAGCGGTGCGGGGTCACCGCAGTGTCGAACAGTTTGTTGGCGGCAGGGGTTGCCGAAAAGTCCGGCCGGAGCGTGCGGCAGATCTGATGCCATGTGCCGGCCGCGTCCACCGCCATGAGCGTGATGCCTGTCGCCTGATTGGCCTCCCGCGTCAGCACCACGCCGGTTTTGGCGTTGGAGACACGAAGCTCACCCGGCTTTTCGACGATCTTCCACTTGGCGGAGACCGGAGCGGCAAGGAGAAGCGAGATGGCGATGAATCGTCGCAACGGATGTCGTTTGTTCATGTCGGTCGTTTGATGTTGGGCTGGTGTAACCAGGGTGAGCAGGAACAGCAGGCTTTCGCGCTTGACGGCGGCGGGCGGTATTGTGTCGCACAGTTTCAGGGTCACCGTGTCGCCGCTGTCGTGTTCGGGCGCAAGGCTGGAGAGCGGGAGTTTGCCGTGGCGGACCTCGATTGCCGCGGTGAGTCCGCCGTTTTCGATGCGCCGGGTGAAGGTCCCCCGCCCTCCCTATTGACTCCCGCCGTGGCCCGTGAAGTGAGCTGCGGGCTGGCCGGCAGTCCAAGCTAACAAAACCGCACCATGTCCTTGATGAACTGGCCCCACAGGAAGAGCAGGCCGCGTGGCGAGTATTGGAAATGGCCGTCGCCCGTGAAGCGGATGATCCCTGCGGACCGGTTGTGCTCGATCTGGCGGCGCATTTCCTCCTCGATGGATTCGACGATCCTATCCGGATCCGGGATGATGAGATCCTTGGCGGGCACTCGGGCGCGCCCGAGGTAGGAGCGGTGATCGCGCAGGATCTGGTGGAAGCAGTTGCGGCCGCATGGGACATGATTCCAGAACACCCCGGGTGCGATGCGCAGCGTGGGGGCGAACGGGAAATTGGTGGTGCGCCAGAGCCGGCCGTCGCGCCCGTGTGATGTGATGGAAATGAAGGCGAAGGCCACGTCGCTCTGCTCACAGAGGCAAACCGCCGCCACCGCCCGCTCCTCCGGGTGCCAGAACAATCTGAAAAACTGGTGCATGCCGTCCCATTCCCAGCCGCAATCCGAAACGTGCTCGAAGCCGGCCTCATCCATCGCCGCCGCCGCCTCCGTGGCATTCGGGAAAAACGACGGGTTAGGCAGCTTGCGGTGCGTGAGGCGGTTTTGCAGCGGCAGACGCATCCGGCGAATCCGCGTCAACAGCTCGATCCATGGCAGGAACAGCCAGATCAGAACCCCGAAAAATCCCGCCGAAAGACTGCCGGTGATGAAATAAAACAGCAGGAAGCTGGCCACGAGAAAAGCGATCACACCGAGTTTCCGGGGCAAGGTGCTGCGGGCGCTGCGCAGGCCCATGGCCAGAACGATCAAGCCGACGACAATCAGAGTTTCACGCATGGGTGGATGGCAACCGGAGGAAGTGCGCCGTGACAACGGGCGACAGGAACAACTCACACGGTTCCGCGGATGGCGCAAGAGCTTGTTTGTCGGCTTGTGTCGCCGGCGGAAAACAATGCCGGATCAGGCTGCCATGCGGATTTCCCGGGCCGCCAGCCGGGGGGTAGCGGCGGCCCGGGATTCCTGTTCCGATGGCATGTTGTGGGGGGATCAACCACCATCAAAGGACCGCTTCCTCGCACTCCGGCAACGATTCCAGAATGCGGCGGATCTCGTCCGCACTGGGCACGCCGTGGTGCTCAAACCACCGCGATACGCGAAATTCTCCCGAGGGTTCCGTGAGAGTGATCACTTCGTCCGCTTCCATTCTCATTTCACAGGCCGCATGATGACAGGCCGCCGGCAGCGCCAACACCACATGCTCCACATGCTGGCGGCGCAGCAAGCGGATGGCGTCACGAATCACCGCGCAGTCGGTGCCGCCATCGTCCACCAGAATCACATGGCGGTCCGCCACCGGCAGCGACGGCCGTTGTGGCCGGTATTTCCGCTCGCGGTGCGCCAGGCGGATCGAATTGGAAAGAATCGCGCCGCGCACCTCTTCCTCGGTCAGATGCAGGCGGTCGATCATCGCACAGTTGAGCACCCGCACCCCGCCGCTGGTGAGCGCACCGAGAGGGGTCCTGCCGCAGCCGGGCACGGTGATGCGGGATATCAGCAAGACGTCGAAGGGAAGCTTGAGGCAACGCGCAATCTCCGCGCCCACTGCCACGCCACCCTTGGGCAGCGCCAAGACCACGGTGTCCGGCCCGATCAGACGATTGCCCAGCCGCTTGGCAAGCGCATGTCCCGCCTCTTCACGGCTGTTGAATTTCTTGATCGAGGAAACCAAGGGACTCATCGGGGAGGGCGTGGGGGGCATGGGGGTAATGGGGGGATGGGTGTTTGGGATTGCCAATAACCGGGGTTTTGGCCGGGGGGGCTGGAATCACGTTGACGCTTGGTTTCGCATGGCGCCAATGACAGGCCATGGAAACAATCGATAACACGACACCACCATAGACAGTGCAGCTATTTTGCATATACGGATTATTGTATTCCGGGCGTACGAAATTCCCGCAGCCAGCCGTAAGTGATCCCACTACAGGCCATTTCAGGCCATTTCAAAAAATCATGCGATCCAAGACGGCACAAACAGCATCTGAGACTCAAAACCGGGAAAGTCCCGGAAGAGCCCAAAACCCCAAAAAAGAAAGGCACAAAAAAGAAAGCGGCCTCATCGGCTTCCCCGGGAAAAACCCAAAAACCCGTGGGACGC
>JBMTCD010000047.1:0-18685 GCA_049430545.1 Luteolibacter sp. | reverse complement strand
CAAAAAAAGGCGGGCGACGAGCTGGTATTTCTCGAACAGGTCGAGCTGGAAGCCGGGCTTCCCGAACATGCCGCATGGGCGCTGTTCACCGTTCCGCCGCTGGATGCGGAAATGCCCACCGCGCTCGAACAAGCCGAGGGCGCAATGGCCATTGGAGACCATCACGCCGCAGGCGAAATCCTCGCCGCCATGACCGAAGACGAACTGCGCCTGCCTGGCACCCTTGCCGTCCGCATTGAATTGGCCAAGGCGTCAGGACTCGAAAATCTGGCCCGCACGTTGGAAGCGGAACTTCAAGCCGCTCGGGCCGAGAAGGGTGGCTGACTTCCCATCCGCTGCCGGATATGCGAAAAGATTGGCAATTTTCGCCAAGCAGTGGCCGTGAATCTGATTGGCCCGACTGGGCACTCCCGATACCCTCTCTTTGCAATCGCATCATTCCATCGCCGTAAATCGGTTGGAAATCCCCGCCACTCCCCGCCATGAAACCCGTCTCCTTCAACAATACCGTCCTCCGCGACGGCCACCAGTCGCTGGCCGCCACACGCATGAGCACCGCGCAGATGCTGCCGGCCGCACCCATCCTCGATGAAATCGGTTTCAGCGGACTCGAAACCTGGGGCGGTGCCACCATCGATGCCTGCCTCCGCTACCTCGGCGAGAATCCCTTCGACCGCCTCCGCGCGCTCAAGAAAGCCGCCCCCAAAACCCCGCAGATCATGCTGCTGCGCGGCCAGAACATCGTTCAATACGCCAGTTTCCCCGACGATGTGGTGAAGGCCTTCGTGTGCGCCAATGCCGCCGCCGGTCAGGACGTCTTCCGCATTTTCGACGCACTCAACGACATCCGCAACCTCACCACCGCCATCAAGACCGTCATCGATTGCGGCAAACACGCCCGCGGCGAAATCTGCTACACCACCAGTCCCGTCCACACCATCGACGCCTTCGTCCACATGGGCGTCGAACTCGAAAAATTGGGCTGCCACTCGATTGGCATCAAGGACATGTCAGGCATCATCACGCCCAAAGTAGCCCATGACCTGGTCAAGGAACTCAAAAGCAAGGTCGGTATACCCATCGTGCTCCACACCCACGACACTGCCGGCCTCGGCGCTTGCTCCTACCTCGCCGCCATCGACGCCGGCGTGGATATCGTCGAAACCTCCATCGCCCCCTTCGCCAACGGCACTTCCCAGCCGGACACCGCCCGCATGCTCGCCCTGCTCGACGGCCACCCGCGCAAACCCGACTACGACCTCGCCAAGCTTCAGAAACTCCGCCTCCACTTCGAGGACGTCTATCGCCAGCTCTCGAAATTCACCAGCCCCGCCAACGAACGCGTCGATTCCGACATCCTCGTTTTCCAAGTCCCCGGCGGCATGCTCTCCAACTTCCGCAACCAGCTCGCCGAGCAGGGCATGGCCGACAAGTTCGACGAGGTCGTCCGCGAAATCCCCGCCGTGCGCGAGGCGCTCGGCTGGATCCCGCTCGTCACGCCCACCTCGCAGATCGTCGGCACCCAGGCGATGATGAACATCAAGTTCGGCCGCTGGAAAGTCATCTGCCAGCCCGCCCAGGACATCGCGCTGGGCAAATACGGCAAGACGCCCGGCCCGGTGGACCCGGAAATCCTCGCCAAGGCGGAAAAACAAGCCGGCAAAAAAGCCATCGATTGCCGCCCGGCCGACCTCCTCGACCCCGGTCTCGAAAACTACCGCAAGCAATGCGCCGAAAAGGGCCTGCCCACCGACGATGAAACCACCGTCCTCTTCGCCATGTTCCCGCAGCAGGTCGAAGCACTCGTCAAAGGCATCCCGCCCGCCGAGGCCAAGCCTGCTCCTGCCAAGCAAACACCGGGCCCTGCACCGGCCCCCACAAGCCAAAGGCCCGTCGCCGGCCCCCACACCCACATGGTGCTTTCCATCAACGGCGAGCGCCACGAGGTCACCGTCGAGAAATTGACGAACTGATCTCCCCGGAATTTCACAACCACTCCAGTCCCCCGTGAACCTGGAATCCGCAGTTGGAAAGCGGATGAGAGGCGCAAGTTGGGTCAGGTGAAGGCTGACGGGTGCGTTTGAGAGGGGTCGAAGAGCAACCACGGGGGCGGTTTGCCCACGTTCAATCCCAACTGCGGATTGGAGGATGAAAGGAATTGAACAGCTCAAGCCAAGCGCCCGATCTCGGGCGGTTGGCAAAGCTTGGCAAAGGGCTTGATTCGCCTTGGCAAAAGAGGTATCGGGCGGCGTGAAAAAAGTTTAAATAAAGGGACAGGCCTTTTATCGAAATCCGCTTGCCAAGTTTCACGCTGCCCCGCTAGTTTGCGTGCATGAGAAGGGCACGATGGCTGGCGGAGTGGCGGCATTCGGAGGAGAAGCCGGTGTTTTATCATTGCATTTCGCGGGTGGTGGACCGGCGGTTTGTGCTGGGTGCGGTGGAGAAGGAGAAATTCAGGGCCTTGATGCGGATTTACGAGAGGTTTTCGGGTTGCCGGGTGACGGCTTATTGTTTGATGGACAATCACTTTCATCTCCTGCTGGAGGTGCCGCCAATGGCGCGGGGCGGGCTTTCGGACGAGGAGTTGTTGAAGCGGCTCTCGGCGTTGTATGGCGAGGCATTCGTGGCCGGCGTGGCGGGGGAATTGGTGGAGGCGAGGCGGAAAGTGGCTGCCGGAATGGCCTCTGAGGAGCTGGTGGGGCGGATCCATGCGCGATTCACCTACCGGATGCACGATTTGGGCGAGTTCATGAAAGGGTTGCTGCAACGCTACACGCAGTGGCACAACCGCCGGCACGAGCGCACGGGCCGGCTGTGGGAGGATCGGTTCAAGAGCGTGATCGTGGAGGATGGAGTGGCCGCGCGGACGATGGCGGCGTATATTGATTTGAATCCGGTGCGGGCGGGCATCGTGAAGGAGCCGGCGGATTACCGGTGGAGCAGCTATGGCGAGGCGATCGGCGGCGGGACGAAGGGAAATGGCAGGACGGCGCGGGCGGGTTTGGTGCGGGCTTGGGGCGCGCACAAGGGCCTGCCGGCGGATGCCCGCTGGTGGGAAAAGGAAGTCGCCAAGGCCTATCGGGTGATGCTGATGGGTGGCGCGGTGGAGAAATCCGAGGAGCGGGTAACGCAGGACGTGCGGGTGGTGAAGCGGGTGTTGCGGAAAGGAGCGACGAAAGGAAAAAGGAGGGAAGCGGAGTGTGTGCAATCCGCCAGCGCGGGGGAAATTCCATTTGCGAGGATGTTGCGTTGCCGGGTTCGTTATTTCACGGACGGTGCGGTGATTGGCAGCCGGGCATTCGTGAACGAGGCGTTCGCTCGATCGAGGGAACGCTTTGGACCGAAACGGCGGGACGGAGCGCGCAAACCCAGGGGGAATGCGGCGATGATGGCCGGAACGATCTGGTTTTTGCGGGACTTGAGAAAGGGAATCGCTTGAACAACGCGGCCCGGCATGGGAACCGGATGTTCAATCATGTGAGTTTGATCAACCAGTTCTCCACCCATGAATAAATGGGTGTCAAAGCCGTGGCTCCAGCTGTATGACATGCTCGACCGGCCGCATGGCGGCGGCGAGGTCCGCAGCGAGCTTGTGGTGGACTTTTTCGGACAGGGCCACGGTGGCTTCCATGTCGGTTTGGCCATCGAGCGTGATGCGTCGTTGCGCTCCGGGCTGCGCTCCGGGCTTGCCCATTTGCTCCGCGCGAGTCATGGAGGGCGCGTGACGCGTGACCTCTCAGCCGAGCCGGCCTGGCAGGAGCAGGATCTGGGGCTGCCGCTGCCGGATTCCCCCCACGCGTGCTCGGTTTGCCTGCCGACATGGGATGCGGTGATCGGCTATGAGGAAGGCCGCAAGAAGGTGATGAAGCGGCTGCGTGCGGGTTATCCGCGGTTTTTCAAGCACCCGTCGGTCGAGCGCCTGTTTGAGAACGCGCGCGCCGAAGTGGCTGGGGAAAACGAGGATGTGATTGTGTTGCCGACGCGTTCTTCGGTGCAGCGGGCCCACCGGTGGGTCGAGCGCCGGGCCGAGGTGGCGGTGCGCATCACGAGTTATCATGGCTTGCAGGCATTGGTGGTGCCTTCGCGCGCCAAGGCTGAGGCGGATGCCTACTGGCGCTTTTCCGGCGAGGTGGTGAGCAGTCGCCAAGCACGCGATCTTCTGGATGGCGGACTGCGTGAGGGCGGCAAGTCGCACCTGATTGCCCGGCAGCTCGCCAAGTTCACTGGCGCGCTTGCGGATCATGTGTTCGTTTTCGCCAGTGGCATGGCCGCGGCGACCGCCGTGCTGCGCGCATTACCCGGCTTGGCGGCGGGGAAAAAAACTCTGCAAATCGAGTTTCCCTACGTCGATACGCTCAAGGTGCAGGAGAGTTTCGGCCATGGTGTGGTCTATCTGAACGAGGCCGTTGGCGAGAGTTTCGATGAGGCGCTGCAACGCATCCGCCAAGGTGAATTCGCCGGGGTTTTCACCGAGGTGCCGAGCAATCCGCTGTTGCGCACGGTGGATCTGGCGCGTCTGGCGCAGGCCTGCGCGGACGGTTCCACGCCGCTCATTGTGGACGACTCCACGACCGGCCCGCTCAACGTGGATGCGCTGCGCTTCGCGGATGTGGCGACTGGCAGCCTGACCAAGTGGATTTCCGGCGCGGGCGACGTGATGGCGGGCATGGCGGCGGTGCGCCAGGATTCGTCGTTCGCCGCGGACATGGCGGCGGTCTTGAAATCCGAGTCCGAGGAAAACTCCCCGCTTTACATTGGCGACGCCGAGGTCCTTCTCTCGAATCTCAAGGGTTATGCCAAGCGCGTGAAAACCGTCAACGCCACCGGGCTCGAACTCGCCTCATGGCTCGCCGGCCATCCGGCGGTGGCGCGTGTCTGGCATCCCTCGCTGACCACCCGCGAGCACTACGATGCTGTCCGCCGCACGGGCGGCGGGTATGGCGGGCTGCTGTCCTTTGTGCTGAAAAACCCGAAGAAAACTCCGAACTTTTACGATGCCCTGCGGGTTTCCAAGGGGCCGAGTTTCGGCACGCCCTTCACGCTCGTCTGCCCATATGTGATGCTTGCGCACTATCAGGAGCTCGACTGGGCGGAGGCCTGCGGGGTGCCGTCGAGATTGCTGAGGGTGTCCTGCGGTCTCGAACCGGTGGAATCGCTCAAGGCGGTGTTCGAACAGGCGCTGGCGCAGGCCTGATCTCACTGCGCGCTGGGCTGGAAATCGCCGTCCGTGAGCAGCGCGCGGGCCTCGCCGACGAGAAACAGCGAGCCGGCCACCAATACCTGATGGCGGCTGGCGAGGGCGGCGGCGAAGGCCTCCGGGAAACCATCGAAACAACGGTGCGGCGGCGCGTTGACCGGGAGCAGGGCCGCGATTTCCGATGCCGCCACGGCACGCGGCGTGTCCACCGGGCAGATGAAGATTTCCGCGGCGAGCGGGGTGATTTCCGTCAGAATACCGGAGATGTCCTTGGCGGCCACCGCGCTGAAGACCATCGCCGCCTTGCAGCCGCCGAACCGTTCGCGCCAGGTCTCGGCGAGGATGCGTGCGGCGTGGGGGTTGTGCGCGCCGTCGAGGATCACGCCGGACCGGATTTCCTCGAAGCGACCGGGCCATGAGACGTGCGACAGGCCATGGCTGACGATGTCCGCACTGAGCGGCACGCCCGCGCGGTGCAGGGCGGCCACCGCAAGCGCGGCGTTCCATTGCTGGTGCGCACCGGCGAGCGCGATGTGATACCCGCGCAGCGGTTCGGTTAGAAACTCGATCGGCGAGCGCGCCTCGTTGGCGGCCTTTTCCAGCACGGCGCGGGCGGCGGGATCCTGGGGCGAGCAGACGGCCGGCTTGCCGTGACGGAAAATCCCGGCCTTTTCCGCGGCGATTTTTTCCAGTGTGTCGCCGAGCCATTGCATGTGGTCCATGCCGATGGGCGTGATCACCGAGACGTCCGCGGGCACTGCGGTGGTGGCGTCGAGCCGGCCGCCCATGCCGGTTTCCAGGACGATCAACTCGCAGCCGCGTTCGCGGAACCAGCGCATCGCCAGTGCGACGGTGATTTCGAAAAACGTCGGATGCGGGTCCATGGCGGCGCAGATTTCCCGCAGCTCGCCGAGCATGGCGGAGCAGTTTTCCTCGGGGATCTGGCGGCCTGAAACCTGGATGCGTTCGCGGAAATCGATCAGGTGCGGCGAGGTGAACAAGCCCGTGCGGCGTCCGCCGGCGCGGGCGATGGAGTCGATCATGGCGCAGGTGCTGCCCTTGCCGTTGGTGCCGGCCACCTGGATCACCGTGGTGTTGTGCGCGGGAAACGCGAGGTATTCGCGCAACAACCGCCGCGCGCCATCGAGTCCGAGTTTGATCCCGAACATCTGGGTGGAAAACAGCCAGTCGATCGCCTCGCGGTATTGCATGATGTGACCCGCTCTCCATCGCCCGGATTTACGCACATGCCAAGCGGCGAACGCGCGGGCATTGCGGCTTGATCGTCCGGGTGGCGGCAGCCACGCTCGTCCGCGCCCGATGAAGGAGTGGATCGAAGAACTCGAACGCTGGGGAGCGGATGTGATCTTTGGTCGTGCCAAGGGTTTCCGCGCCGCGCTGACGCGTTTTATCATGCGGGCCTTGTCGGGAATTTTCCGCCTGCTCGTCCAGCTCCGGCTGTGGCGCTACCGCAGCGGTTGGAAACCCCGCCATTACATCGGCTGCCAGGTCGTTTCGATCGGCAATATCACCGTTGGCGGCACCGGCAAGACACCGGTGGTCGAGTTGCTGGCCCGTACGCTGCGCGACCATGGCCGCCATGTTTCGATCCTCTCGCGCGGCTACAAGAGCCGCAAGCTCGACCGCCCGCAGCGCTGGCGCGATGCCGCCAGCCGGCAGATCCCGTCCGAGCAAATGCCCAAGGTCGTCTCCACCGGCGAGGCGTTGTTGCTCGATTCCAAATTCGCCGGCGACGAGCCGTTCATGCTGGCCCGCAATCTCGATGGTGTCTCGGTGCTGGTGGACAAGAACCGCGTCAAGAGCGGCCGTTTCGCCATCCGCCACCTCGCGGCCGACACACTGCTGTTGGACGACGGCATGCAATATCTCGACCTCGCCCACTCGCTCGACATCGTGCTGGTGGACAGCCAGGCACCGTTCGGGACCGGCGCGATGCTGCCACGCGGCACCCTGCGCGAGCCACCGAAAAACCTCCGTCGCGCCGGCTACATCCTGCTCACCAAGTGCGCTGGATCGTCCAACGAAAAACTCATCTCGCGCATCCGGAGATACAACAAAACCGCCGAGATCATCGAGTGTGCGCACGGCCCCATCCATCTGGAGAACGTCTTCACCCGCGAGCGCGAGCCGCTCGAATTCCTCAAGGACAAGTGGGTGGGCGCCATCAGCGCCATCGCCGTGCCAGAGGCCTTCGAGGGCGCGCTGGAAAAACTCGGCGCCCGCGTCGAAATCCGCCGCCGTTTCTCCGACCACCACCGCTTCACCCGCAAGGACGTGGAGCGCTTCATGCAACGCTGCGTCGAACGCGACATGAACCTGATTCTCACCACGGAAAAGGACGCCGTTCGCTTCCCGCGGCCGTCATCCATCGATGTGCCGGTTTTTTTCCTACGCATCGAGGTCGAGATCCTCAGGGGCCGCGAAATCTGGGACAACCTCATCCAGCGTCTCTGCCACCCGCTGCCTGCGCTCGAGCCCGAACTCCGCCACCGCGACGCCTACCGGCTTTGATATTTGTATTCCTCTCGCCACATGAACATGGACGCCGATATGCTTGCAAGTTCCGCCGCGAAAGACGTGCAGCCGCCCGCCGGCATTACCGCCACAGCACGCGTGCTGTGGCTCGCCAAGGCCTGCCGTTGGGACGAGGCTCACGATCTCTGTCAGGACCTGCCCGATCCCGATGGCGCGTGGATCCACGCATGGCTGCACCGCGAGGAGGGCGATTACGGCAATGCCTGCTATTGGTATGGGCGCGCTGGCAAGCCCGCCGTGTCCCGCGGCGCATCCCTGGAAAACGAATGGTTCGAGATCGCACGCGAGCTGTTGCCACCATGAGAGCCCTCATCCTTAGCCTCCTGCTTGCTCTGCCCGCGCTCGCCGCGCGGCCTAACGTGTTGTTGATCGGCATCGACGATCTCAACGACTGGACCGGCTGTCTGGGTGGCCATCCGCAGGTGAAAACCCCGCACATCGACCGCCTCGCCGCGAGCGGCACGCTGTTCGCCAATGCCCATTGCCAATCGCCTCTTTGCAATCCCTCGCGCACCGCCTTGATGACCGGCTTGCGTCCCACCACCACCGGTGTTTACGGCCTCGCGCCGTGGTTCCGCGAGGTGCCCGAGTTGCGCGATCTCGTCTCGCTGCCCCAGGCGTTCCGCCGCGCCGGATACCACACCGCCATCGCCGGCAAGATCTATCATGTCTATCCGCCGCAAAAGGACCGTGCCGCCGAGTTCGATGCCTACGGGCCGAGGTGCGACTTCGGCCCGATGCCGGAGAAAAAACTCGTCGAGACACCTTCGCCGATGCGTGCCGTCGATTGGGGTGTCTATCCGGAAAAGGACGAACAACAGAACGATTGGCAGATTGCCGATTGGGCGATCGATTTCCTCGGTGGCGATCACGCACGGCCGTTTTTCCTCGGCGTTGGCTTCGGCCGGCCGCACGTGCCGTGTTTCGCCTCGCAACAGTGGTTCAATCTCTATCCGGACGACACCTTGAAGATGCCGCCATTGTTGGACAACGACCGCGATGATGTGCCGGACTTCGCATGGAAACTCCACTGGAACCTGCCCGAGCCGCGACTCAAGTGGTTGCGTGAGACCAACGAGTGGCGGCCGCTCGTGCGCGCCTATCTGGCGTCCACCTCGTTCGTCGATTCACAGGTTGGCCGCGTGCTTGACGCGCTGCGGGATTCGCCCGCGGCGGAAAACACCATCGTCGTTTTGTTTTCCGACCACGGCTGGCACCTCGGCGAGAAGGGCATCAGCGGCAAGAACACGCTGTGGGAGCGCAGCACGCGCGTGCCGCTCGTCATTGCCGGCCCCGGCCTGCCTGGCAGCCAGAAGGTCACCCAGGCTGCCGAGTTGCTGGATATCTATCCGACCCTGCTGGATATCGCGGACATGGAACCGATCGATGGGCTTGACGGCCTTTCGCTGCGTCCGCAGATCGAAAATCCCGGCCAGCCACGCCGGCCGGCGATCACCACGCACAATCCCGGCAACCACGGAGTGCGCGACGAACACTGGCGTTACATCCGCTATGCCGACGGCACCGAGGAACTCTACGATCACCGCAAGGACCCCCACGAATGGCATAACTTGGCGGGTGATCCGAAGCATGGGGAGACGATCCGGCGCTTGAAATCGTTTCTGCCGCGGAATGAAAAACCGCACGCGCCAGGTTCCGCATCCCGCATCCTGGAAAAACGCGGCGACCGTTGGTTCTGGGAGGGCAAGCCGGTGGATGAACTGCCGCAGAGCCTCTGATGCGGTCTTACCACTGCTTTTGCCCGAGGTTTTCCATGCCCGTGCCGAGCTGTTGCATATCGCGGGCCACGCCGATGAATGTGTTGCAGGACGTCTGAAGCAGCGCGAGGAACAGGACGATGAAAGCGGTTTTCATGGCGGGATTTATATCACGAACCTGTGCATTTTCCTCAAAAATTGTTTCGAAATCGCCATTTTTCGCGATGAGCCGCCGGAAAAACGGACGGATCGTGATTTTTTGTCACCCCGGCCAGCCGGGCAGGGTTTCGCCGAGAATCGCGGCGATGCGCTTGCGGCTTGCCGCGCCGAGGCCGGGATGATGGCCGGGCGAGGGATTCCCGGTGAGGATGTGGTGAAGCCGCGCAATGACCGATTCACGGATGCGTGCGGGCAGCGCGCGGAAAGCCTCGGAATAGACCATGTAGGAGCAACGGTGTTTGAAGAGGTGGCTGAAGAGCTGGAACTCGGCCAGTGAGCGGCCATCCCGGGTTTTGGGAAAACGCCTGGAAAACGCATCCTGAAATGCCGTGTCACCCACGATCCCGTCGTCGCCGAGCGGAGCCTCGTTTTAAAAAAGCAGCAGGTCGGGTGCCGATTCGGTGCGGGCGCTGCCATGGCAGGAAAGGCATTGCGAACCCTGGCGCGCGACGCGCATGTGGTCCGGTGCGCTGCCTGCGCGGATCATGTAAAACACCACCCCGAGCGCGGGATCGTGGGTGATGACTTTGATGTCACCGCCGGGCACATAGCCGACGTAGGAGTCCTCGTTGAAGAACAGGCAGCGCGGATTTCCCGGGTGGATGAGCGGATTTTGTTTGCTGGTTTTGGAAAACACGAGGATCTGCGACTCCTCGGGCACGTCGAGCAGGCGGAGAACGAAGCGCAGTTTTTCCAATGGTGTGCTGCCCGGGACATGGATTTCACCGGCGGGCGAATCCGCCGCCATGCGGGCCAGCGCATCGCTGGCGGCGGTCTCGGAATAGCGCATCGGCGGCATCTCCCACGGATCGGTGGCCGCACGCGAAACGTGCGCCATCAGGCCGATGGCGAGCCAGCCACTCAGGTGGCGGACGATGCTTTGAAAATCCACGTCCAAGCCTACGCCACGGCCGGCAACGATCTTGCGGGGTGGGGGACTTGGCGCAAACAAGGCCCGCCAGCCCGCTTCATTCCATCAAGCTGCCATACGCGGCGGCTCTCATGTCAGAAAGAAGCCTTCACGCCGGTGTGCCAGATCCATGCTTCGGCATTGAATCCCGCGCCGGCTTCATCCTTGAGGATGACGTTTTCCAAGCCGCTCATCAACCTTATGCGGTTCTGATAGAGATGGGCGTTCGCGCCGAGATAGAACGAGTGGTATTCGTCGCCGATGAAGAACGGCGAACTGTCGAAGAACGGATCGGCGGAGGCGCCCATGGTGGCGACGAGCGCGCCCGGATCATCGCTGGCGGCGTAATGATAGCGGCCGACGACTTCCAGCCAGCCCGGCACCGCCCACCAGGTGGGGGAGAGCGTGAGGCCCCAGGCGGTCGTTTCGCCCTTGGCGATCATGAAGTCGCCGAGGAACGAGAAGCGCTCTTGTTCGAGCGTGAAGCCGGTGGAGACCAGGTGGCGGAATGCGGGATTGTTGGCGACGAGCTGGCCGCCGTTGGCGGAAGTGCGGCCAGCGACGTTGTAGCGGGGAAGGCTGTTGGAGCGCCCGGCGTCGAAGTTGTGGAGGTAATCGAGGTGCCAGCGGGTGCGGGTGGGCGTGTCGCCCTCCATGCCGACAATGGTGCGGCCGAGGTTGAGAGCGAGAATGCCGTCGCCACGGAGCGAGGGCACGTAGGGGTCGTAGTCGCTGGAAAACCAACCGATGCCGTAATCCCAGCCGTTTCGCCGGTAGTCGAAATGAATGCCGAGAGTGGTCTGCGGGGCGATCATGTTGACCAGCATCGCACGATCCGGATAGGGAGAAAACTCGGGCTCTTGGCGGTATTCCGCGGTGAATTGCGGGCGGAATTTGCCGTAGCTTACACCCGCGTCGGGCAGGAATTCGGTGCGTGCACTGAGCCGCTCGAGGCCGCTGTGGTTGGCATCGCCGGCGATTTCACCGATGGCCTCGATGTCGGTGTTGCCGAAGGCGCGGATGCGTGCGCCGAGGCGGGCGCGGCGGGTGCGGGTGGAATCGAGATCCACGTTCGGCGCGCCATCCACATCGGCCTCGCCGAAGGCGGCTCGCCATTCGAAGAATCCGGTGACGGCCACGTGCTGGACCCATGGATTGGTCTGGTCGTCAAAGAGCACGGCGCGAGCCCAGATCGGATCGAAGGTGCGCGTCTGCCACTCGGGCCAGGTGTAGTCCGGATAGACGACGTTTTCGGGCGTGGCGGCCGCACCGGGGAGCACGGGAGCCTGCTCGGGTGATTTGTCGGCTTCGAGAATGTCGAGGGCCTCGTTCGCGTGGGCGAGCGACAGCGTGGCCAGCAATAGAATGGGACGGATGGGATTCATGGGACTAATCACTAATAACCGATAACTGATAACTTATTTTTCCTCCCGGTCCTCCACGCGGTCGGCGGCGCGTTGGACACGGCTGGTGTATTGTTCGAGCGATTCGCTGCGTTTGAGTTCGAGCGCGGCGCGCAGGTGGGTGAGTGCTTCCTGATAGCGGCGCTCGCGCACCAGCATCTGGCCGAGCGCGAGGTTGGCGGGATAGGCGACGTCCTTCCCGCGGGCGGCGAGCTGGTAGTTGGTGCGGGCCTCGGCCACGAGCGCGGCGCGTTTTTCCTCATCCGCCTCGTCGCGCGAGAGCAGGTCCTTGTGACGCGCGGCCTCCAGCAGCACCTCGCCGTCGGCGGGATTGAGTTCAAGCAACTGCGCCAGCAGTTCCCCGGTGCGGGCGTGATCGCTCTTGGTTTGGGAAACCCGCACCTCGGTGAGCAGCAGCGCCGTGAGGTCGGCGGGGGAGATTTCATCGCCGGTGCGGACGCGGATGCGGGCGATCATATCCTCCGCCTTGTCGGGGAATCCATAGGCGTTGAGAATGCGGGCGGATTTGAGCGCGCGCGGCACGTCGAGCGTGGTGGCTTTGTCCATCGCGGCGAGATAGGCGAGCAGTGCGAGCTGCGGCTCGTTGCGGTCCATGTGGAGGTTGCCCAACAGATTGAGGTTCGCCTCGTCGGCGATGCCTTTGAGCCGCAGTGCCTCCAGGTTGACGATCGCCTCGTCCTTGCGCTCGGCGGCGAGGAAGGCGTTGGCTTGCTGCAGCCAGAGCTGGCGGTCGTTCGGGTTTTCCTCGATGAGCGTGCCGATCATGCTGGCGGCCTCGGCGTTCTTTTCCTGCGCCATGAGTGCCTGGGCGAGGCCAAGCTTCCAATCGCGTGAGGATGCGTCCAACAGATAGGCTTGGCGGTAGGCGTTCTCGGCGGCCACCGCGTTTTTCTTCAGCAGATGGCAATATCCCAGCAAGCCATAGACGCGCGCCGAGTTCTCGCCAAGCTCGATGGCGCGCTGCAGCATCGGCATCGCCTCCTCGGTCTTGTTCTGCGAGATATACAAATAGGCGAGGTTGGTGTGCGCGCGGCGGAAGCGCGGAAAGCGGCGGATGGCTTCAAGGAACGCGCGGCGCGCCTCGTCCGGGCGATCGGCCTGGAAATACAGGTTGCCGAGCACGAACACCATCGCCGCGCTGATTTCCGCCGGTGCCTTCTTCGGGTCGGTCGGGCTTTCGGTTTCCTTGATGAAGCGGGTGAGCTCCGCCTCGGCCTCGCGGAACTTCGATTGGTCGAACAGCTCGCGGATGGTGGTGAGCGCCGCCTGCTCGTCGGGAGTGACCTTGGGCTCCACTTCGGACAGGAAACCATAGGAGCCTACAAATTCGCGGACGAATTTCGGATCACGGAAAAGATTCGCCGGCGGAATGATCTGCTGCGCGCACAGCGGTGCGGACAAAATCATCGATATGATAATGGATCTGAACATGATCTGGTCTCTGGTTTCTGGAATCTGGTCTCTCAACAGTTTCTCAATTCTTCCGCACCTCGAAGTTGAAGGGCACGATGCAGGTGGCCTTGATCTTGCGGCCGCCCTTGGTGGCGGGACGGAATCTCCATTTGTTGACGGCACCGAGCGCCGCCTTGTCGAGTTCCGGGTGGCCGGACGACTGCTTGATCGAAGTGGAGGCGACGCGGCCGGCCGCATCGACGGTGCAGGAGACGAGCACGCGTCCGCCGATACCCTTGTTGAGCAGGGCGGAGGGATAGATGGGCGGCAGCTTGTTGACGGGAGTGGGCGGCGAGTCTAGATCGCCGCCGAAGAGGTCGTCGCCGCCCTTCATGCCGAACTTCGGGATTTCCATGACGAACCCTCCACCGGTGCCGGCGGTGAGGTCGCCGAGGTCGATGCCGAGGTCGAGATCGGGAGACTCCTCGACCATTTCCTCGGGTTCCGGTTCGGGCTCGGGTTCCTCGGGCGGTTCGTCCATATCGAAACTCATGTCCTCGGGCGGCTCGATGGTCATTTCCGGCGGAGGCGGCGCGCTGGAGCCGAGGATGGCGGTGAGTTTCTGCGTGAGTGGAATCGCCACGAAGACCGCCACCGTGGCCAGCAGTCCACCCAGCACCGAGATGATCCCGGTGACGCGGCTTTTGGGCGGGCGGTAAACGTGGCGTGTCAATGATGGCGGAGTTTGGAATTCAAGATCTGGAATTCGAAATCCCCATCACTTGGTGGAGACCGAGATCCGGTCCTTCATCGCGCCGGCGAGCAACGCCTGGCCGTGGACCTGCTGGACGGTGCCGTGGGCGGCCTCCTTGTCGCCCTGGATGATGACCGGCATGTCGGGTGTCTCGGTGAGCAAGGGCTTGATTTTGCCGACCACGCCCTGCACGCCGATGCTTTCGCCGCCGTAGAACACCTTGTCCTCGGCGGTGACGGCGAGCAGGATCGAGTTTTTCTCCAGAGCGCTGGCACCGCTCACATCCGGCTTGTTCACCGTCACGCCGGTTTCCTCGACGAAGACGGTGGAAACGATGAAGAAGATGAGCAGGATGAAAATGCAGTCGATCATCGGCGAGAGATCGATGGCGACGTTGTCGTCCGATTCATTGGAAAGGCTGCGGCCGAACATGGGATGTCAGTTTGGTTTGTTTTCGCGATGGAAGCGGGCGCTGAGAATGAGGCTTTCGAGACGGACTAGCGCGGCCTCGATGCGGTCGCGCTTCGACTTGATGACAAGGGCGATGAAAAGTCCGGGCAGGGCGATGGTGAGGCCGGTCTGGGTGGTGATGAGCGCCTCCTGCATGCCGGCGGCGACTCGCTGCATGCCGGCGGGACCCTTGCCGTGCGAGAGGCCGGCGAACATGGCGAGCATGCCCATCACGGTGCCGAGCAGCCCGGCGAGCGGCGCGGCGGCGACCAGTGTGTTTAGCACCAGCAGTCGGCGGTCCACGGCGGAGAGCACGTTGATTTTCACTTCATTGAACCTGCGGCCGACGGTCTTGATGGTGAGCCTGGGGCCGTGGAGCACATACCTGAGGGCCTCGCCGAGACGGCCGTCGGCGAGATCGGGGTTTTTGATGTATTCTTCCCAACGATGCTGCTCCTTGTCGTTGAGGTTTCCCTGATGGACATAGGCGAGCGCGGCGATGGCGGAGGCGTAGAGGATGCAGGCCACACCGCCGAGCATATACATGATCAACCCGCCCTCGCGGAACAGATTAAAGCCGTCTTGCAGCGTCTCGAACATGGCGGGGCGTCAGGCCGGGTTGGGGGTCAGTTCCAAGTCGTCGTCGGACGCGGGCTCGTCGCACGGCGCTTCCGATTTGCGGTCGCGTTCGGTGGTGCCGTTGACCAGTGCGATGCCGATGCCCTCAAACTCGGAGAATTTGCCTTTGGCATAACTCTTGAGCATGCCGTGGATGACGAGCACCGGGATGGCGACGATGAGGCCCTCGGCGGTGGTGATGAGCGCCTCGGAAATGCCGGCGGAGAAGCTCTTGGCGTTGCCGGTGCCGTAGAGCGCCATCGCCTTGAAGGTCTTGATGATGCCGAGCACGGTGCCGAGCAGCCCCATCAGCGGCGCGGCGGCGGCGGTGAGGGCGAGGAAGGGCAGGAAACGGTCGATCCTCGGTTTCACGCTCACCAGTTTTTCAAACAACGCCTCCTCGAGCACCCGGCGTTTTTCATCGAACATCTCCACGCCGGTGCGGACCATCGCGCCGGCGTGGCCGGGAATGGCCGCGGCCTTCTTCGCGGCGGCGGCGCGGTCTCCATTCAACAGGTCGTCGAGGATATGGTTGATCGTCGAGCGCGACGGAATGTGAATGCGTGATATCTCCCAGAGCTTGAACAGCGCGATGAGCAGCGAGACGCCGCCCAACAGCAGGATCGCGTGGCCGACAATGCCCCCCTTCTCGATGGTTTCCCACAGCGTCTCGCGCGCGGCGGCGACCTCGATGGCCTTGCCCATGGTGCCGTCGAAAGGCAGCGACCCCTCGCCCGCCGCGATGGTCTCGCGGATCATTCCCTTGGAGTCCGCGATGCCGACCACGGTGGGCAACGAGGTGCCGGTTTCGGCGAAAGTGGCCACACCTTCGAAATCGCCCGATTTGGAGGCGAAGAAAAGCGACGGGCCGGCGAGCAGCAGCGTGCCTTCGATCGATTCGCTGCCGTTGCGCAGCGCTTTTCCTTCGAAGCGGTGACCACCGGCCACCTGGCCCAGACGCGCGATGCCGAGTTCGAGCACCTTCGCGCGCTCGACGACTTCCGCCCGCGGGTCTTCGACGAGCGACGCGGCACGTTGGTCGAGGTTGTCGATTTCCTGCTTGTGAATCTGGTTTTCCGCCGGGTGCAGGCGGGTGACGAGCGCCTTCGAGTATTGGTTGAGGATGCCCGTGGCGTAGTCGATTTCGGTCTTGCGGGCCTCGATCTCGCGTTCAAGCGACTTGAGCGTGGCGGTGCGGCGTTCCTCCTCGCGCTGCATGGTTTTGAGTTCCTTGCCCAGCGCGAGCGCCTCGTCGTCGAGCTTGTTGATATCCCGGTAGAGCGAGCGGCGCAGATCGGCGTATTCGCGCTTGGTGTCGGAAAGCTCGGCCACCGCCTTGTTCAAATCGGCGCGGGCGGCCTCGACGGGGCCTTGGGCATGGGCAAGCGTGTGGATGGAAAGCGCCACTGCGAGCGACGCGATGAGACGGTGGTTCATGGTTTGGAAATCGGAAGATTGACGAATGCGGCGTCGGCGTCGCCGGTGGTGGTGGCGATGAGGCGCTGGATCTCGGCGGCGAGGTCCTTGCGTTCCACGAACTTCCAACCCTCCGCGGTGGGATGGCCGGCCAGCGCGAAACTGCCGTCCTCGTTCACGGCATAGGCACAGGCGAGGCCGAAATAGATCACCTGCATATTGAATTCGCGGTCGTCAGCGTCCTTGTGCAGTTCCGGCCGCAGGTGGACTGTCTGCTGGAATTTCTCCGCTTCGGTTAGAAGATTGATCACATTCATCAGGCGCTTGGAAACGCCTTCGCCACGCTTTTCCTCCGGCAATGCCAGGGCCGCCTGCAAATCCTCCACGCCCTGCGCCACCTTCGGCTCGGCAAGCAGCGGCGCGGGAAACACCGTGAGCCGCTCGGACAGGCTTTCCTCAAGCCTTCGGACGCCAGCCGTCAGTTCATCCTTGGCGACCGCGAGACGGTCGCGCTCGGCGGATTGTTCGAGCGATTCGCTGTCGGCTCCCTCCTTGCGGGTCTTGACGTCGGCGATCTGCTGCTTGAGGTCGGAAATCTCCTTTTGAAGACCTTCCTTGTAGTTTTGCAGCACCTCCTGGTCGCGCGACCATTCGTTTTCCTCCTGCTGGATGGCCTGCATGGTTTCCACCCACTCGCGGATATTGGTGCGTAGTTCCTCGGTGGGGGTGACGGCGGGGTCCTGGGCTGTCAGGGGCAGCGACAGGGTGACGGTGAAAATGGGGATGCAAAGGCGCATGGCGTGCGGAACGGCAGAATGAAAGAAGGGCCGCCGACAATTGCCGACGGCCCCCGTGTGACGATTTTGTCAGATGTGTGAACGCTCCTTATTCCGCGCCCGTCACCGAGATGCGGTAGAACTCCTTGTTGCCATCCTTCGGAATGGTGAGTTCGAGGTTTCCGGCGGGAGCCCAGGTGCTGAGCCCCGTGGATTTCTCCACCGGCAGGCTGAGCAACACATCGCTCGCACCGGCCTGCACGATCGCCTGACCGACGGTGCGGAGGTCGAGGATGCTGGTCTCGTCGTAGAGGCCGAAGGCAGCCGGATCGGCTTGCACCTGGGCGGCGGTGTAAACATTGGCCAGCACGGCGGCGGCGTCGTTGACCGAAGCGTTGAAGCCGAGGTCGGTGTTGGCGTTTTCGACATCGTCGGACACGCCGTCGCCGTCGGTGTCGGTCAGCGAACCACCGGTGGAGCCGCCCGCGTCGGGATAGCCGCTAAGATATCCCGCCTGTGACAGATAGGACCAGCCGTTGAGCCAGTTCGTATCGCCGAAAGCACCGCGATAGCTGACGGTCTCATAAAAACCTGTCGGCGCACCCACCGGCGCGGCGCTTAGCGCTGAGGTGCGCAGCGGGCTGGCGAGGTTTGGACGCGGATCCAGACCACCATTCGGCGTCCGGCTGATGCCAACGAGATTCGGATCGGTATTGAGCGCGGAGTTGCCCGTTCCCGAAACCGAGGCCAGCGAGCCCGCGCCACCGGCGATGGTGCCCCAGGTGACATTCTGGAACAGCGGGTTAGGAGCGGAACCGATGCCGTCGCCGGAGTCCCTCACGGCCTCGCCGCTGAATTGATGGACCACGGAGTTGTGGAGCTGGCCGGCGAAGTTGTCGTCCACGAAGAACGCGTGGTTGCCGCCACCGGTGACCGCGCTGTCGCCAATGAATGTCGCGTTGTAAATCGTGGCCGTGGTGTATGGAGTGCCGGTCACGGGGGTGCCGTTGCCACCATCCCACTCGCCGCCGCGGTCGCCGAGCGATCCGGTGGCGTTCTGGATGGCGAACCAGAACTGGTGGAAGCCTTGGTGACCCTCGTCGAGGTCGAAGCTGTCATCCTGGCAGAAGGCCACGGCGATGCGCTTGGTGTTGACGGTTCCGCCGAAGATTTCCACACCGTCGTCGGTATTGGATATCACTTCCACGTTTTCGATGGTGGTGCCGGAGCCGACACCGCCCATGGTCAGTCCGTT
>JBMTCD010000046.1:0-19214 GCA_049430545.1 Luteolibacter sp. | reverse complement strand
CCGGCCCGCCCGCGCTGCAACTCGGTGCCGGCCGCGCCAAGGCAAGCGATGGCGTGGATTTCTCCGTCGGCTTCGACCGCTTGGTCAAGGTGGGCGAGCGCATCCACTCCGGCCAGCCGCTGTGCCGCATCCACGCGCGCAACAAAACGGACTTCGGGATGGCCGAGGCACTCGTCGCGCAAGCCGTGCGCATCGAGACGCACAGCCATCATTGATCACTCGACGTTCTGCACCTGCTCGCGGATTTTTTCGAGTTCGGTCTTTGCCTTGACGATTGCCTGGGCGATGCAGGCGTCGTTCGCCTTCGAGCCGATGGTATTGAACTCGCGGAACATTTCCTGGCAGAGGAAATCGAGCGCGCGGCCCGGTGGTTCAGGCGCGTCCATATAGTCGCGGAACTTTGCGAAGTGCGAATCGAGCCGCGTCAGTTCCTCGCTGATATCGCAGCGGTCGGCGTAGAGCGCGAGTTCGCGCAGCACGCGTTCGTCGGCCAGATCGATGTCGAGTCCCGCCTCACGCAGGCGCCTGAGCATCGCCTCGCGTTGCCGCACCGGGCGCTCGGGCGCGAGTGATGAGATATCCGCGACGAAGCCGCGGAGCACGGCCAATCGTTCTGTCAGATCGTGTTTCAAATGCGCGCCCTCCGCCTCGCACATTGCGGTGTGTGCGGCGAGCGCGGCGGCGAGCGCCGGTTCGATCACCGCCCATGCCTCGTCGCCACCGATCGCGGCACCTCCGGCGGTGACGATGCCCGGCTGCCTGAGATAATCGGCGGCAGTCGGCCTCACGGTCTCGCCGACGACCGCGCCGAGCTCGACGAATGCCTTTTTGAAGGCGCGGGCGAGGGCGGCGTCCACCGTCATCGCCGCGGGCGCCGCCTCGCCGCGCTCCAGGATCACCGCCAGTTGCACGCGGCCGCGCGAAATCACGCTCTGCACCGCTTTTCGGGCGCGCGTTTCCAGCTCCGCCAGCTCGCGCGCGGCCTGGAAAACCACGTCGAGTTGTTTCCGGTTCACGGACTGGATTTCCACCGTCACGTGCCACTGCGCCGATGCCGCGGTGCCGCGGCCGAATCCCGTCATGGATCGCATGGCGCGGACGCTATGGCCGGCGTCGTGAAATGAAAAGCCCGCATCGCGGCTCGCGCCGGGCACCCACCCGGGAATTTCCAAGTCACTGGGAAAGAGCATTTTACAGAGCCTCCCCGGCGGCAGCCGAAACTCTGGCCCCGGCGAAGAAAGAACCTTGTTTCCGGGGGCTGGATTTCAGACCTTCTCCGCGCCCTATGACCGAGCCATCCCACGAGCCCGAACAAGCCCCAACCAAAGTCGCTTCCGAGCAACAATACGACGCCGCCCAGATCGACAAGCTGGAAGGTCTTGAGGCTGTCCGAAAACGTCCCGGCATGTATATCGGCGACCCCGACGAGCGCGGCCTCCACCACTGCGTGTTCGAGGTGCTCGACAACTCGATCGACGAACACCTCGCCGGCTATTGCTCGCGCATCAGGGTTTCCATCCACGTCGATGGCTCGGTTTCCATCGCCGACAACGGCCGCGGCATCCCGGTGGACATGCACCCGAAATTCGGCATGCCCGCCGTGGAACTCGTGCTCACCAACCTGCACGCCGGCGGCAAGTTCGGCCAGGGCGCCTACAAATACTCCGGCGGCCTCCACGGCGTCGGCGCGAAATGCGTCAACGCGCTCGCCGACTGGTTCCGCGCCGACATCATGCGCGACGGGAAAATCCACCGGATCGGCTTCGAGCGCGGCAAGACCACCCAGCCGCTCCACGTCTTCGGCGAGGTGGATCCCAGGAAAACCGGCACCACCATCACCTTCTTCCCGGACGCCACCATTTTCGTCGATACCATCGAGTTCAAGTTCGACCGCCTCGCCACCCGCTTGCGCGAACTCGCCTTCCTCAACCCCGGGCTCACCATCGACCTCGAGGACGAGCGCCCGGAATCGGCGAAAAAGAGCTCTTTTTTCTATGCCAAGGGCATCGAGGAATTCGTCCGCCAGCTCGGCGAAAACAAAACCGTCATCCACGACGACCCGGTGATCCTCACGGGAAAACGCCAGATCGAGCTCGATTACGACGGCAAGCAATCCACCGACGACGTCTTCGCCGACGTGGTCCTCCAATACAACGATTCCTACAACGACCAGATCCTCTGCTTCGCCAACTCGATTCCCAACGGCGACGGCGGCACGCACCTCACCGGCTTCCGCACCGCGCTCACCCGCGCGATCAACCAATACGCCAAGGCCAACAAGATCCTCAAGGACAAGGACCCGTCGCTCTCCGGTGACGACGTGCGCGAAGGCCTCGTCGCGGTGATCTCGGTGAAAATGCCGAACCCGCGGTTCTCCTCGCAGACCAAGGACAAGCTGGTCAACACCGAGATCGAGGGCGTGGTTTCCTCGATCGTCTATGAGGGCCTGATGCAGTATTTCGACGAGAACCCGTCACTCGCCAAGAAGGTCATCGAGAAATCCGTCAATGCCGCCCGCGCCCGCGAGGCCGCCCGCAAGGCGCGCGAAACGGTCAGGAAATCCGCCCTCTCCGGCGGCGGGCTGCCCGGCAAGCTCGCCGACTGCTCGGAGCGCGATCCCGCGAAATCCGAGTTGTATATTGTCGAGGGTGACTCCGCCGGTGGCTCGGCCAAGCAGGGCCGCGACCGCCGCACCCAGGCGATCCTGCCGTTGCGCGGCAAGCTCATCAACGTCGAGAAGGCCCGCCTGCACCGCGCGCTGCAGAACAAGGAAATCCAATCGATGATCACCGCCATCGGCGCGGGCATCGGCGATGGCGAACAGGAGGGCTCGTTCAACATCGGGAAGTGCCGCTATCACAAGATCGTCATCATGACCGACGCCGACGTGGACGGCTCGCACATCCGCACGCTGCTGCTGACGTTCTTCTGCCGCTTCATGCCGGAGCTGGTGAAGCGCGGCTTCCTTTACATCGCGCAGCCGCCGCTCTACCTCGTCACCCGCAAGAAACGCTCGGAATACGTCCAGGACGACGACGAACTCAACAAGATCCTCATCGAGCTGGGCTCCTCCGAGGTCGAACTCCGCACCCACGACCAATCGCGCGTGTTCTCCGCCGAGGAACTCAAGATGATCCTCGAAAACCTGTCGTCGCTCGCCCGCTACACGCGCTCGATCGAGGGCAACGGCGGCAATTTCCGCGATTATCTCGCCGCCCGCTCGGCCAGCGGCCACCTGCCGGAATCGATGGTCCGCATCCGCACCGGCAATGAAGAGGAGGTGCTCTATTTCTCCGACGAAAACGGCTTGCGGGCCTTTGCCGAGCAAAACCGCGACCTGCGCCTCTTCGACGAGCAGCTCAATGACGAGGCACTCGCCACCCCCAGCGGACCGACCCGCCGCGCCGTGCTCCACGAGCTCCACGAGTCCCACGCCATCCAGAAGATCTTCGCGCGGCTCGACGAGTCCGGCATCGACACCACCCGCTTCCACGACGACGACACACCGCTGTTCGACCTGCTGGAAGGCGAGGGCGACAAGCGCAAGACGTTGCCGGTATTCTCAATTCCGGAAATCCTCGCCCGCGTGCTCGAAATCGCCTCCCGCGGCGTCCAGATCAAACGCTTCAAGGGCCTCGGCGAAATGAATGCCAAGCAGCTCTTCGAGACCACCATGGACCCCGCCACCCGCCAGTTCCTGCGCGTCCGCCTCGACGAGGACAACCTGGTCGAGGCCGACAAAATGTTCGACGTGCTGATGGGCGACGTGGTCGAGCCGCGCAAGCGCTTCATCGAGGACAACGCGCTCAACGTCCGCAATCTCGACGTCTGAGGGAGCCGCAAGGGAGCGCGGACTTCAGTCCGCCCGAATGCGCCAGCCGGCGATTGCCAGCCCGGAATCCGGCGATTGACCGTCCGCCGTGTTTGTCGATGATCGGGATGGTTTGCAAAGTTCCACGGATACCCCCGTCAAGCGCCGCCGGAGATGGCCATGGCTCCTGATCCTTGCGCTCGCGGTCCTGGCTTGGTGGCTCAACGGTCCCGGCCTGCGCTGGCTGGCACCCACTCTCGCATCGCGCTTGCTGGCGGATTCCGGCATGCGCGTCGTGTTCGCGCTCGATGGCAGTCTGCTGGGCGGGATTTCCGTCCGCGACCTGCGCGCGACCACGGACGGCACGCTCGCCCGGCTCTCGATCGAGCGGGTGACGCCGGATTACCGCATGCGCGATCTGGCGCGCGGCCAGCTCCGCGGGCTGCGGGTCGAGGGTGCGCTCGTCGAGATCAGGTTGAATGCGGAAAAGCCGGACGAGGTTTCCCGGCCGGAAGAAAATTCCGATGAGGCCCCATTGGCGGAGCGCATCGTTGAGACGCTTGAAAACCTGCGCGGGCGGGTCATTCCTGTGGACATCGAACTGCGCGAGATCGCCGCGCGAATGTCCAGAAACGGCGAGCCGGTGCTGGAAATCGCGCCCAGCTCGCTGCGGCACACGGCGCGCGAGGAGACATTCCATTTGCGGCTCGGCGCGCTGAGGGACGCGGCGGGAAAGACATGGCCGGCGCAGGAATCGCGCGTCACTTGGACTCACGAGTCGCTCGCCGTGGACCGGATCGCCCCGCTGCCGGGCGTGTCGGTGCGCGGCCTTTCGCTGGCATTGACGCGTGAAAGCGCGCTGGCGGCCGAGGCGGAACTGCGGCTTGGCGAGGCGTCATTCTTCCTGACAAGCTCGTCGGGATTGGAATCCTTCACGATGGACCTGCGTGAGGGCGGCCTCGAAAGCACGCGGCTCGCGGAGATGCTTGGCATGGAGCTTCCGGCGTCCGCCACGCTCACTTCGTTTTCGCTTGTCTTGGACAATCCACTGCCCGATCCCGCGCGCACCGCGGGTGCCGTGCGAATCTTGCTGGAAGACGCGGCATGGCGCGGGTGGCGGGTGCCGGAACTGAGCCTGGATCTCACGGTGGATGAATCCCTCGCCACGCTCGCCGCCGCAGGCCGGGCGCTGGGAACGGAGGTTTCCCTGAACGCCCGCATGCCGCTCGTCCGTGGCGAAAAAAAGATCCTTGGGGAAGCGACGGATGGAACCTTCCACATCACCGATGTCTCCGCCCTTGTTGCCGGGTTGGAGCGACAACTCGATGCCCTCGCGATGCAGGCCCCTTTGCCGCCATCCAGCGCCGATGGCTCATTCAAGGTCGTGTGGGAAGGCCTGAAGCCCGCCGCCGCGGAGCTGGAGCTGGCGCTCAAGCCGGTGGAAACGAACGGCCCGGCCGCGCTGTTTCTGACGGCCGGCTGGCAGTCGGGCGGCCGCTTGCGCGCCGGCCTGCGGGCCGAAGGCGCGGAGATGTCGGGCGTGCTCGAAAATGATATCTATCAGGCCGAGGCGTCGTTTGCGGATTTCCGCAGCGAACGCGTCGCCGGCTGGCTTGCGCCGTTCGGCATCGACCCGGAGGGCAGCCACTCGGTTTCCGCCACCTTGAGCGGCGAAGGGGATGTTTCCGCTAACACCCACCGCGGACGGCTTGCTCTGGAAAACTATCAACTCGCGCGCGCCGGCTTGCCGGCCGTTTCCGCGAACGCATCGATCCACTATGACTGGCCGTCGTCGGTGGTGGCGGAGGCATTGGAAATCCGCTGCGAGGAACAAACGGCCAAGGCCGCGGCTTCGTTCGGCGATGGCTGGCTTGCGATCCGGGAATTGCAATGGAAAGCCGGCGGGCGCGAGCTGGTGCGCGGCAGCGCCAGGTTGCCCGTGCCCGAGCCCCCCGGCGCGTGGCGCGAGATGCTGGCGCAGGACAAGCGTCCGCTGGCGGCCGAAATCACTTCCGAAGTCCTGCCGCTTTCGCTGCTCCAGCCTTGGCTGCAGGCTTTTCAATTCGATCCGGGATCCACGGCTAAAGCGGAACTCAGGATTTCCGGAAATTATGCCGAGCCGGAAATCGACGCCTGGCTCGAGCTTCGCGACGTCCGCCAAGCCGGCGAGTCCAAGGTGCCGCCGGCGGATCTGGATTTGAAGCTGACGGCCCGCGATGGCAGCGTGAAGGCGGATGGTTCCCTGACGACTCCCGGCTACCCCGCCGTGGCGCTAACCGCCTCGATGCCGTTCCGGCCGGCGCAATGGGCGGAGAATCCCGATACCCTCAACGAGGAAACCATCGACGCCCGCGCCGAGCTGCCGCGCCTCGATCTGGCGAAGCTGGCCGCGCTGGTGCCCGGCGTCAAAAAACTCGGCGGCAACGCCTCCGGCCGCGTTGCGGTCGCCGGCACGCTTGGCAAGCCACGCATCGACGGCCGGCTCGACCTCTCGGAGGTGAACTTCGAGGTCGCGAGCGACAAGATCCCGCCGGTGGCCGCGGCGGGCGCTTCCATCGCATTCACGCCCGAGCGCATTGCCCTCGACGGCTTGCGCGCCACCATCGCGGGCGGCACGCTGCGCGGCGGTGGATCGCTCACCTTGGCGGACGGCAAACCCGGTGTGTTCGATTTCCAACTCGACGGCGATTCGCTGCCATTGTTGCGCGACGACTCGATGATCGTCCGCGCCGATGCCAATTTGCGCCTCGCCGGCGCGCATCCGCGTCCCGCTCTAACAGGCAGTGCGGCGGTGGTGAACAGCCTGTTTTACCGCGATATCGAGCTGCTGCCGATCGGCGTGCCCTTCACCACGCCCTCCGCGGCCAAGCCACCGGGCATCGATCCGCCAAAAAACCCCGCGTCCGCGGTGCCCGCGCCGATGCGCGACTGGCCGCTCGACGTGCGCGTCACCACCGGCAATCCGTTCCTGATCCGCGGCAATCTCGCCCGTGGCGAAATCACCGCCGATCTCCGGCTCCGCGGCACGATTGGCAACCCCCAGCCGGACGGCCAGGTCCGCATTGCCGACCTCGCCGCCGTCCTGCCGTTCAGCACGCTGGAAGTGAAGCGCGGCGCGCTGCGCTTCACACCGGAGACCGGCTTCGATCCGATCCTCGACCTCCGTGCCACCGCCAATCCGCGGCCATACTCGGTGAACGGCTACGTTTACGGCCGCGCCTCCAACCCGCAGCTTGTGCTCACCTCCTCGCCGCCGCTGCCGGAAAACGAAATCATGACCCTGCTCGCCACCGGCAGCACCACCAGCGGACTGGAAAACCCCCAGAACGCCTCGTCGCGCGCGCTGCAATTGCTCGCCGAGGAGACGCGCCGCGGCCGCAATTTCATCGGCCGCAACCTTCGGCCGCTGCTCGCCCCGCTCGACCGCGTCGATTTCACCCTCGCCGAGGACAATCCGTATTCGACCGATGCGTTCTCCACGGCCACGCTTTCCGTGACAGACCGCTGGTTTCTGTCCGCCGGCATGAGCGATGACGGCAACACCCGCGTCCTCGCCATCTGGCGTCTCGTTTTCCGCTGATGATCCTGCCACGCTGCCTTTGCCTCATGATACTCGTGGCAGGCCTCGCCGCGGCGGAGACGCGCGTCCGCGTGACCGGACTCGAGGGCAAGAGCGAGCAGGAGTTGCTCGCTCTGATGGCCGGCCGGCTCGAACACGTGCGCGAGTCCCCCGCATCGCCTCCCTTGGCGGACGATGCCGCCTTCATCCTGCGCCGCATCCTGCGCAATGACGGCTACAATGATGCGGAGGTCGATTGGCGCATCCGCAGCCCTGCGGAAATCGAGTTGCGGGTAAAGCAAGGCGGCCGGCTTGAACTCGGAAATGTCACCGTGACCGGTATCGATGGCGCGCTCGCCCGCCGGCTTGCCGCGCTCTATGCCGCGCCCGCCGCGCGTGGCCGGGCCATGGCCATCGGCCCGCCGCCGTTCCGCGAGGCCGATATCGAGGCCGGCCTGGACAATCTTCGCCAAGATCTCCACGCGCGCGGCTACTGGGGTGCCGAGGCCCGAGTTTCCAAGCACGAAACCCGGCCCGGCACGGGCGTGGTGGACCTCGTCATCGAGGTGCGCGAGGGTCCGCAGTTCACCATCGGCGAGCCGCGCGTCGCCAGCGTGGACGGTCGCGGCGTGAAGCTCACCACTGGTGCCGTGCGGCCGTTCCTCGGACGTCCCGCGTCCACCCGCCACATCAACGCCATGCGCCTTGCCGCCGAGGAAGCCGCCATCAGCAGTGGTTATCCCGACGCCCGCATCCGCATGGGCCGCAAGCTGGAAAACCATCGCTTCATTCCCGAGTTCGGCGTCGACCTCGGCACCCGCGTGAAACTCCGCCAACTCGAAATCACCGGCCTCGGGAGCACCCGCCGCGAACGCATCGAATCCCGCACCGCCGGCATGGTCGGCGATTGGTATGACAACACGACCATGAACCGCCGCCTGCGCGAGTTTCTCGCCACCGGCGCGTTCCAGTCCGCCCGCGTCGAGACACATCCGGCCGGCCACCGGCTGGTGGATGCCACCCTGCATTTCAAGGAAGCCCGCGCCCGCGAGATTGGCCTCGCCGCGGGCATCGATTCATATCTCGGCTTCATCGCCCGCGCGACCTATGCCAACCGCAATTTCCTCGGCCGGGTCATGGAGCTTTCCACCGGTGCGGAGTTCAGCGCCCGCGGCGCGCTCGGGGAAGTGCGCCTCACCGATCCCTGGCTGTTCGGCAGCGATATCTCCGCCAATGCGCGCGCCCATGCCGTGATGCACGCCCGCGATGGCTACGACAGCTACGAAACCGGTCTCAGCGGTGGCATCACGTGGCAGCCCACCGGCCACTACTCGCTGGATGTGTTGCTGGCGAACTCGTTCGTCAATCTCAGCTCCGACGGCCTGCCCGGGAGCGAACTCGGCGAAACCGTTTACATGAACCCGCGCCTGCGTCTCACCCAGCGGCTCGATTGCCGCGACAGCACGGTTCTGCCAAAGAGCGGCTGGCATCTCGAATGGCCGTTGGAAATCGGTGCCGCCATCGGCGACCTCTCCACCTCGTATCTCAGGACCGGCCTCTCCGGCGGATGGCATCATCCCATCAACCGCAGATATGACATAGGCATCGGTGGCGACCTGCACCTGCTGGTGCCCGCCGGCGATGGCGCGGACCTGCCCATCGAGCTGCGCCTCTTCAACGGCGGCGCGCGCAGCGTGCGGAGTTTTCCCGAGCGCGAACTCGGCCCCGCCGTCAACGGTTACGCCACGGGCGGCGAGGCGATGTGGAACCTCAACACCGAACTCACCCGCCGCCTCACCGATTCCGTGCGCGCGGTCGCGTTCGTCGATGCCGGCTCGCTGGCCCGCGACTACGACGCCATCGGCTCCGCGGACATCGAAGTCGCCGCCGGCCTAGGCATCCGGCTCGACCTCCCGGTGGGCCCGGTGCGCCTTGAATACGGCTACAATCTCACCCGCGATTCCGGCGAACCCGCCGGAACCCTCCACTTCGCCATCGGCATGGCTTATTGAACTATCTCACCCGCCATCTGCAACAAATGGTGGAAAATTGATATCTGATTTCTTGACAGTGGCAGGGGCATTTCAGTGATATCACCAAATGCACTCCACAGCATATGTGCTGCCCCAGCCAGGCAGGATCGCGGCCTCGATGATCGGTCCGGTCATTGCCCTGATGCTCGGCACTCCGCTCAGCGGACAAAACATCACCGCCGCGATCACCGCCGCCAACGCGCCCACCGGCACCGCGGCCTCGCCGCATTTCGTCATCGATTCGGATGCCGCGAATGTCGGCGCGGGCTACACGCGCGACACGATTCCCGCTTCGGTGCAGGTGCATTTCAGCAAGGCTCCCTTGGTTTTTTCCGCCGAAGAGACTTTTCGGGCATCGGTTCAACTGATCGATGAAGACGGGAATGTCATCACGCTGTCTTCCGGCGGCGGATCGGCGGGCGAGTCGGTTTCGCTCTCCGCCCTGTTTCCCACCGCCACCCGCACCTTCAACCTCACGCCCGATCCGTCCGTCGATCTGGGGGCGGGCAAGCAATACCGGCTGCGCTACACGATCCAGAGGCGCGGCGCGGTTCTTTTCGTATTCAATGGTGTGACCTTTTACGAGTGGAACACCGTCGATGGCCCGGACGATTCGTCTCCCTTCACCGTCGTTCATTTCCCGGACCATCCGGAGGATCCGCAGGCCCGCTATTGCCGCGGATATCTGCGGGCGGCGGCGGCATGGCAGAAAATCCACGCCCTGCAAACCGCCGGCAGCACGGCCGACCGTTCGTTCCAGCTTTCCGTTCCTTACACCCACGCGCGCTATGATGTGGGTGGCGACTCGCAAGCGGTCAATCTCCGCTTCATCGTGGAAATGGAGGACAATCTGGGCAACACCGTGCCGCTGGAGAACGGAGGGTCGATAGTGTGAATGTCACACGCCAGGCATTCATCGCCGGCACGCCGAACACCCCGCATCTGGTCAGCGCCACCCGCACCATCAATTTCCGTCCCACCGTCCAGCTCGACGCGCGCAACCGGACATATCAGGCGCGCGTGCGCTTCGAGCACCTGGAAATGCCCGCCAGCAACACCTATCAGGACAATGGCACTTCGGCGGGCTCCGGCTTGGAGCGATTGCTGCATTTCAACGGCAACCTGCAGTTTGGCGCGCTCGCCACGCTTTTCAGCGCCCATTCCAACTCACCAGTGCCCGGCACGCTCGGCACCAATCTCGTCAACACCACGCTCAACGTCACCGCGGGCACGATCCCGGGATTTCCGAACCACACTTTCGGCAATGGCGGCGCGCTCAACGTCCGGCTTCTCTCCAATGGCAACTCGGTCGTCACCTCCGGCAGCCAGCCGGTGGTCGTGGCCGGTGGCGGCGATGTCTCGGCGGACTTAGGCGGCATCACCGTCGTCTATCCAAACACCACGCTCACCAGCTCCGGCCCGGTCAGCAACACGGCGGTGGTGCGGCTGCCGCAGGGGCTTTCCTACACGCCGTCGCGCGCGGCTTCGGCCGGGCGCTACCAGTCGGAAATCGCCATCACCGGCCCCCACACGCTGACCGATCAATTCCGCCACAGCGGCACGCTTTCGCTCGCCCTGCCCGCCGACGCGTGGGTCTTCGACGAATCCCGCCCGCTGCTCTATCAGGCGTCCAATTTCCTGATCGAGCAGGACGGAGAAATGGAATTCACTTCCTCTGACGTCGAATGGGCGCACCGGCAGGCTTACGATCAATTGGAAACCCAGCAGGCAAGTGGCCAGCACGCGGCGCGGGAGATGGCCACGCGCTTCAGCAACGACGGATACCTGCGCTTCGCCAGCATTCCAGTTGGCAGCAAGGTGCGTTTCGCCGCCGCGTCCGATGGCACGAACCGCTGCACGCTGGCCGACATGGATATCACCAACGGCGAGTTCACCACCCACTTTCCGCCCGGCACTTCAGTGCGTTGGAATTCCGGGGGTGGGATGTTGATCCGCGATGGCCTCGTCGATCGCGCCAGCAAGCTCCTCGATGCCGAGCCGCTGCCGGTCGCTTTCGATGGCAGCTGCCCCGATGACGCCTGCGGCCCGGCCGGTGGCGCGGTCGGCAAGATGGAGATCCTCCCCGATGGCGACACCATTCTGCTGACTGCCGACGGCGGCTTGCAGGCACCGGGCCTGATTGATCCGACCCGTCTCGAATGGGGCATCCGTGGCGATTTGAGCTTCACCCACCGCACCGATGTCTTCCAGTCCGCGACTTTCCTCGCCGGCGGAAACCAGATTTACCATGCCTTGAACCCGGTCGCCTTCAAGGGCCCGCAACAGGGCGCCGCCGGCGACCTCGGCCCGGGCGTCATCACCCTGGCCGGCTTCGATCCCGCCGACCCCGCGTTGCCCGTGTATGCGGAAACCGAGGGATACCGCGACGGCACCGGCGTCTGGCCCGGTGCCACCGTGGTGGTTGAAAATCCCGGCCACACCGGTGCCTCGCGCATCGCCGACCAGGCATCGGAATATCCCTACGTGCTGCAGGAAACCTTCAGCAAATACTACGTCCGCCGTAGTGGCGTCTCCGGCCGCCACGTGGCGGAAAAGGATTCGTTCGATCCCAATCTGGTGCTTTACGGCTACGATTTCCAATTCACCCGCTTCCAGCTCACCTTCCTCTCCAACGAAAACGAGCGATCCTGGATCAACGGCGTGGTGGCGGTGCCCAATCCATCGGGATTCAAGCAGGCATTCCGCGAGTTGGCGCTTTCCTGCACCGGCGCGCTGGAAAGCGCCGAGATCGATCCCGCCGACAGCGGTGAAAAGCCGCTTGCCTACTGGAATGGCACGTTCACCCCGCTGGCGATGCGTTTCGCGCCAAAAACCGGCACCGGCTGCTACGCCGAACGCTTTCTCACCCTCGGCCTGATCAGCGGCGCGGCCAACATCGACTCGCCGCTGGCCGGAACGCTGGCCTTCAAGCCCGATGGCAACATCGGCACGCTCGCCGACAGCATCGAGGGTGCCGACGGACGCCTAGGCCTGCCCGCCACCGCCCCGCTTGACGGTCCCGGCACGGAAACCTACGCCGCCAATCCGGTCAGCAAGCTGTATTTCAACAACCCGGCCGTCTCCGGTGCGCCCGCCACCGGCTTCGTCTCGTTCGCCGCCACTTGTGGCGTGCCGTATTTCGAGGATCTCAAGATCCACGTGATGACCAGCGCCCAGGCCGGCGTGCCATCGCCGGTCTATCTGGCTTCGAACTGGGAAAGCGGCGGCCATACCCAGTTCACCAACACGCTCTTTGACGACAGCCACCGCGGATTCCCCGTAGACATCAGCGTCGGCGAATACCAGAATCCGACTTCCGCCACCGCCTACCGCGTCCGCGCGCAGCAATCGCTCTTTGGCATCGTGCCGCTCGATTACCCGCTGCGCTGGAGCCCGAGCGCCCGCTTCTTCGAATCGTGGGAAGCCGTGCAAAACGACCTGCTCGTCCTCGAAGTCGAACATCAGATCGACTACCTCAGCGCGGACAACGCCGAGATTTCCTTCGGCGCGAAATACGACGGCCTGCCGAAAATCTCGCTCGCCAGCGCCGCCACCGAGATCGTCGATGGCCAGCTCGGCGCCGCCCGCGCCCTCACCGAGGCCGCCCAGTCGTTCGTCACCGACACGCTCAACCAAGGCGTCGATGAAATCGGCAACCTGGTCAACGACACCATGGAGCAAGTGCTCGACCGCGCCATCGACGCGATCGAACAAGAGGCGATCGATCCGCTCTACGACGCGATCGTCCAGTCATACCAAAATGCGGTCGCCGCCAACGACAACTACAACGCCTGGCTCGATCAGGGTGCCGGCGATTTGAAGTTCGTCTTCGACCGCTATCTCGACGGCACGCTCGGGCCGCCTTCTCAAAGCATCAAAGGCAAGCTCCAGCAGCTTTCCGACGCCAATGCCGAGGCGCTCAGCCTGATCACCCGCGTGCAGGATGCCGTGGACAGCGGCATCCTCGCCATCGATTCGATCGCCGGCGAAATCCAGACCTATCGCGATGCTGCGGAAAACGTGGTCGTCGCGCTCGAAGCGCCGCCCGGTTTCAGCGCCGATGAATTGGTCAGCGGCCTGTTGGCGGAAATCCCCGGCCCGGACGGCCCGGACGGCCCGGAGCGCCAGATCGTCCAGAGGCTCGTGCGCGAACTCATCAAGGAACTCGCCCCGCCGGACCTTGCCGCCGTGCTCAATCCATTGCTCGAAAGCGCCAGCTCGGAGGCCAACGCGCAGCTCAACGAACTGCTGGAGAAATTCGATCCCACGCTCGACCGCGTCACCGAGGTGTTGCTGCAGGCCCGCGCGTATCTGGTGATTGTTCGCGACAGGCTCGATGAGGGTGAGGATATCTTCGAGTCATTCGATCAGATCATCACCGACGCCGAGGCGGAAATCGACAACATGATGCTCGGCATCCGCACGATGGCCTACGATTTCATCGATCAAATGGTGGCCCATGCCGCGCTGCCGGCGAACACCGCGCTCGATGAAATCGGCAGCGTGATCGACGAGTTCGACAAGGACGAGTTCGTCGCCCTGATCCGTGCCGAGCTGCGCGACCGGCTGCTGGCCACCGGGTTCATCACCAGCATCCAGTATCAACTCCGCCAGACGATCTCGGAGTTCGACATGGCCCTGCGCTCGGCCATCGACTCCGCCTTCGCCGAGGTCAACCGCGTCTGCCGCGAACTCATCAAGGAGGCGCTCGGACCCATCGACGACAAGATCAACGGCCTGATCGGCGACATCAACTCGGTGGTCGGCGCCGGCTCGGTGGATGGCTACGCGCACATCCAGGGCGACACGCTGCGCCGCCTGCGCATCGACGCGATGGTCGAATTGAAGGTTCCCGACGACCTGAAGCTCCAGGCGTATTTCGAGATGTTGTGTTATGACTCGACCACCGACACCGGCTCGGCCGGCTGCCTCGAGCCGGGCGAGCAGGCCGTCGAAGTCCGCATAGGCGCGATCGACGTGCCGCTCGATTGGATCAGCCCGGACCTCCGCGCCAACCTCGACGTCTGGTTCTCGATGGAGACCGCGCCGGGCGTGCGGCCGAAGGGGATCGGCGGCGGCTTTGAAATGACCGGCGGCGAGCTGGATTTCCAAAGCTTCAAGATCACCGAATTCGCCGCGGGCGTGGCGGTGGGATCGGATGAGGCCTACATTGCCGCGGCTGCCAGGGTGATCGTTTCCAGCTACGAGGCCTCGGGCGGCATTTTCTTCGGCCGCACCTGCTCGCTCGCGCCGCTGGAGATGGTGGATCCGGATGTCGCCGAGGTGCTCGGCACTCCGCCGTTCACCGGCGCCTATGTCTATGGCGAGGTCTGGCTGCCGATTTCCGAGACGCTGTTGGGCATTCCCGCCACCTGTTTCTTCCGCATTTCGGCGGGCGTCGGCGCGGGTGCGTTCTACTTCGTCGAGGGCCCCACCTACGGCGGGAAAATGCTGCTGGGCGCCAGCGGCGAGGCGCTCTGCCTGGTCTCGATCAAGGGCACCGTGACGATGGTCGGCGTGATGAAAAACGGCGCGCTCGCCTTCTCCGGCAAGGGCAAGCTCGAGGGCAAGGCCGGTGCCTGCCCGTTCTGCGTCAAATTCGGCAAGAGCGCCAAAGTGAAATATGAAGGCGGCTCGTGGAGCGTCGATCTCTAACAATCTTCCGGATTCACCCATGAAATTCCCTTCCCTGACAAGTCTCGCGGCGGCCCTGTTGCTCGCGGTTTCCGCGCCCGCTCAGGACACCGGCGAATTGCTCACCACGCTTGGCACCACGGTGGACAGCGCCGTGGATGGCAGGACCCACGCCTATCTGCTCTGGCAGCCGGGCGATGCCGCGGTCACCTTCGGCAAGCGCTTCGCCATCCACTTGAAACCCGGCGACGCCGATTCCGCGGCGCCCTTCACCCGGCTCGGCATCCAGACGCTGCAGGGCAGCCCGCACACCGTCCGCGCGATGCTTGAACTCGGTGCCAAGATCGACCCCGGCGCGGCCGATGCGCCCGGCCACATCGACGCGCTCTACCGCCAGCTCGTTTTCGAGCCCGAAGCGCCCGCGCCGGCCGCCGACCCCACGCTCGATGCCGCCGGCAAGCTGCTCTTCATCATGCAGTCCGCCGCCACCGACACCGAGACGCTGTCGCGCCTCTTTTTACTCGGCCGAGCGCATCCCGGCGTGATGATGGCGCTCGGCCACGGCTTCTCGATCCCGGTCGCCGCCGGCATCCACACCTTCGAGGTCCGCGAGGTCGATCCGGCCGACAACGACCTGCGCGTGGTCGGCCGCGTGACGCTGGACACTGCCAATCCGGTGGTCCCCGTCGCCCCGGCCGCACCATTCCGCGTGCCGCATCCGGTCAAGCCGGCTGATTACCACAGCGTCAGCCCGAAGGACCACCTCAACGTCCGCCTGCGCTGGGGCATCCCGCCGACGCTGCGCGCGCAGCTGCCCCACACCTTCGGCTTCGAAATGTTCCGGGTGAAAAAAAACGCCGCCGAAGCGCTCGGCTGGCACGTTTCGCCGCCGTCGCGCGAGAACCTGCTCGCCGCCGTGGCCGCCGCCGCGCCAAACGATCCCGACCCCGACGCCGCCCGCGCCAACACCCTGCCGGTGCTCATCGGCGACATCCTCACACCCGCCGAAGCGGCCGATGCAGCGGACACCGAGCGCATCGATTTTTCCGACGACGGCGTCTGGCATCTCGGCGAAAACGGCGAATCGATCCGCCGCCCCTATCAGGATGGCGAGGCATTCTATTTCTTCGCCGCCGCCCGCAACATCGTCGGCGTTCCCGGGGAAATCTCCCCCGGCGCGCTGGTGGTGATGTGCGACACGCTGCCGCCGAAGCCGCCGGCCATCGAGTCGGTCACCAGCCAGTTCACCGCGCCTGCCACCGCCGCCGAGTGGAAGGCACAGGGCGGCGGGCAGCACTTGCAGGTGAAATTCCGCCAGCTTGACGAAGACCCCGCGCACGAATCCGCCACCGGCTACTACATCTATCGTTGGACGCGTTCACAGGAATACCTCGACAACGTCGGCAACCCGCTCATCGGCCGCATCGGCTACGTGCCGCATGATCCCGGCGAAGCCTTCGCCACCTTCGACGACAACGGGGCCGGCGCGCCCACACTGGCCAGCCACCGCGACCGCTCGGTCTGGTACACCGTCCGCGCCGTGGGCACCACCGCCTGTCCGGATGAAATCCTCAGCGGCCACAGCGCGCCGCTGCCGGGATTCCTGCGCGACCTCAAGGCGCCGGACACCGCCACCGGCGATTTCGTGATCTGCCGCCAGTCGCCGACCGCCACCTATCTGGGCCGGCAAGTCGGCAAACCGGAGCAATTCGGGCTGCCAGGCGATCATGTTGGCGTCAGCATCCAAGTCGAGCGCACGACCCCGGTGATCGTCGCGGCGGACATCGAGGTTTTGGTCAACACTTCCGGACAGGAAGCGGTCGTCCTCCACCAAAAGCGCCATTCTTACCGCGCAGGGAACCAATTGCTGGTGCATCTGCCATATCGTGAGCCGTCCAGCGAGAGCGGCCTGATGGTCATCCGCGTCCGCGGCGTCACGGCCAATGGCCAGCGTTCCGCTCCTGCCGTTTCCTCGACGATCAATTCGAAGAAAGACCCCTACGTGGTCAAATTCTTCAAACTCGAAGCCCGCAAGGATTGCCGCACGATTTCCACGGTGCCGGATCCGTTCCCGGTCCAAGAGGCCTATGATGGGGATGGCAACCTCACGCCGGTCGTCGGCAGCATTTCCTTCGATGTCGCCCAAGGTGTCCGCGAGTGGCGCGTTTACCGACGCGTCGGCAGCGATGGCGAACTCAGCCCGATGAGATTCTGCAAAGCACCGACCCCGGCGACGATGCGAGCACGCCCACGCCCAATCAAAGCGCCGGAGTTTCGCCCGAGGGCGGCATCTCGCTCGTCGCCACCGCCACCAATGCCACGGCCAGCACCGAAATCGCGGCCGGCGAGGACCTCGTCGCCTACGGACTCAACGGCTCGCTGGTCGCCCGCGCCGCGGTCGCCACGCTGGCCAATCCACTGCCCGATGGCGGCACCCGCGGAGCCATCCTCGCATCCGCTTCCCCGCAGCCGCTCGACGGGCTCGTCGCCGTGCACTCGCCGCTTTATTTCGACCTCATTGGTGGATTGCGCAACGGCCGCGAATTGATCGCCTTCTTTCCCGCCACTCCGCCGCCGCCGTTCGAGCCGGTTTTCACACCCAGCGGGACCGACCTCTCGGTCAATGCCGGCGGCTGGCTCGGAGCCGCCATGGCCGCGGCGGCCAACCGCCCTGCCGCGCTCGCCCGCAGCACCGCCGCCCCGGCCGATGCCGCCGTTTCCGTCCTGCTCGAGGAAATCGTCCACGCCGCGCTGGCCAGCGTGCGCCCCGGCGACGATCCGCCGGCCGCATTGGAAAACTTCAGCTTCCTGCCCGTCCGCGAGCGCGACCTGAGCAGCGCGTTTCCCAGCGCGGACGATCGCGCGTTGCTGGCCGCGGCCGGCTTCGATTTCCGCGCGGCGCTCGACCTCGCGCGCACCGCGCGTGCCGCCATGACCGCCGCCGCGCAAGGGATCTATCAGCGCCATGTCACCGGCTCCGCCTCCACGCCCGCCATCGCCCTGCCCATCGATGCGCTGCGCGCCGTGCTGCGCGGCGGAGCATTGCCGTCCGGCTACACCGGAGCCGTCACCGCGGGAAATCTCACCAGCGCGCAGACGGCCTACGCCGCCGCGCTTTCCCAGCTCGGCGAGAGTTTCCGCCCGATCGCCACCTGGACCGTGGAAATCCCCGCCACGCCACCGGCCGCGGGGGTTTACCTTCGCACCGACGATGCCACCGAAGTCGTCCTGCTCAACCGCGACGGCAGCCGCTTCCTTTTGGAACGGGGTCTCGGCCTGCAAGCAGGCACGCGTTTCAGCGTCACCGGCTTCACCGACACCCCGCCGGCCGGCGGTTATCCGACCATGGAAATCACCGCCGCCGCGCTCGCCTTCCGCCCGCTGGCCTCGGACAACGATCCGGACGCCAACCTGCTCGACGACGAATGGGAGCAATTCTTCTTCGGCGAAACCGGCCAGGATCCCTACGCCGAGCCGCATGGCGGCGGCTACTCGCTGCTCCAGTATTTCCTCGACGGCGTCGATCCCCGCGGCGGCGACCTGCCCGCCGGGCCGCCGGCCAACCTGAAGCCGCAACTGCCGGTCATGGCGGCCGCCGGTGGCGGTGGCTACACGCTCGATTTCCTGTTCCCCGCCGCATACCAGGGTCAGGTGGGTTTCGTGCTCGAGCGCTCCACCACGCTCGCAGCGGACGCGTGGAGCGCCGTGCCCGGCGTGGGCATCGCCCCGCATGGCGGCGACGAACTACGCGTCACCCTCCCGCCCGCCGAGGCCCCGCCGGGCAAGGCGTTCTATCGCGTGGGGCTCAGTCTCGCGCCCTGACGCGCATGCCCGATGCGGGTATTCAACTTGCCGGATCGTCCGCCGTTGCTAATTTCGGCGCAGATGAAAGTATCGACCAGCCTTTTTCTTGCGGCCGGAATGGCTGCCGCCAACGCCGGCGAGAAACCCTTGAACGTCCTGTTGTTTCTCGCCGACGACCTCGGGGTGATGGATGTCTCGCCCTACAATCCGGATACATTTTATGATACACCGGCCTTGAAGCGCTTGGCGGACACGGGGGTGCGCTTCACCGCCGGCTACGCCGCCAGCCCCGTCTGCTCGCCCACCCGCTCCGCCATCCTCACCGGGCAGTGGCCGGCGCGGACACGCAACACCAATTTCTTCGGCGGGCCCA
>JBMTCD010000045.1:0-19480 GCA_049430545.1 Luteolibacter sp. | reverse complement strand
AAGCCCTTGGCCCGCCATCCGGCGGGAAAGTGGGCTGTCTGCGTAAAGACAGCCCTACCATTCAAAGGGTAGGGTCGCCTTTACGCAGGCGACCCATTTCATCCGGCGACAGCCGGATCACTTCAAGGGCCCCTCATTCCATGGGAAGCCCTTGGCCCGCCATCCGGCGGGAAAGTGGGCTGTCCTGCCATTCATTCACGTGCGCTTCAGCGCACCCAGCTGCCATCGACGCTGGGCATTTTGCCGCGGCCGACCATCACATAACTCGTCGGTCCGCGCGCGCCTTCCAGAGGGATGCCGAGGTGGCGTTTCCAGACCGCACTCATGCTCTCGCCGGTGTGGCAGCCCCAGCTCTTGCAGCAGGCATCGCGGTCGAAGACGGACGATTTGACGCGCGGGATATCGCGTTCGTGGAACCAGGCGGTGGAGGCGGCCATGATATCGTTGCCGTAATCGAACATGAAACAATACTTGTTCGAGTGGCCGAAGAAATCGAAGGTCAGGATTGCTCCGCGCGGGCGCGAGTTGAGCGCCCGGATGAAGCCGCCGGTGCTGTCGAACCAGATCAGGTTGGCATTGCGCTCGCGGGCGAGCTTGGTGAGCCATTGGACGTAGGGTTTGCCATCCTCACGTCCGCGCGTGACGTATCCGGGTTTGTAAATCATCCACACCAGATGCGCGCCGGAACCGTAAGCCTTGCGGATTTCGACCATCCGCAGCGTCGAGGCGCGCACGAAGTTGCCCCACCAGCGGTCGTGTTGGTCCGGTTTCACGCGCAAGTCTTCCCACACCCGCAGGGCCGGGCCACCGGTGACGATCACATGGTCGGCAGCCCGCAAGAAAGGAGCGGAACACACCAGCGAAACCAGCAACATTCGGAAAACCGCGGACATCGGCGGGACGCTAAATCTTCCCGCCCACGCTGCAAAGCATGAACCTTGCGGGCTGACGGACACCGCTCAACTGACTGCCGTTTGTCGGACATCGGCGAACACCTTTCGCCGATGCGTGGGCCTTCACAAGACGCACATGCCCTTCTGGGCTGGGAGAATGGCTGGCAAGGTTCAGGCCTACGGCCGTGAAGAGCCCTTCTGACAACAACTTCCAATCCTTAAAGGCATGGCGCTGAAGCGTAAACTCAGACGCAACAGCAAAAGGCGCATTCATTCCTGAAATCCGTATGATACAGGATCCATCGCCGGTCCACCTCATCATGGGGACTGAAGCGTGACTGCGGGTCAAGCGGCGTTGCGGTCCGCGCGTTTCTTGCGGCGCAGCGAGGGCGCGCGCTCGCCGAGCACGACCTGGCGGTTGATGGTGACGGTCTCGACGTCGTCGCGCGAAGGAACATCGAACATGACCTCGAGCATGACGCGCTCGAAAATCGAGCGCAGGGCGCGCGCGCCGGTACCGCGGCGGAAAGCCTCCTCGGCGAAGGCCTTCAAGGCGTCGCGGGTGATGCGGAGTTTCACACCGTTCATCGCGAGTTGCTTGCCGTATTGCTTGACGAGCGCGTTCTTCGGCTCGGTGAGAATGGTGATGAGTTCATCCTCGGTGAGTTTGCGCAGCGAGGAAATGACCGGCAGGCGGCCGATGAACTCGGGGATCAGGCCGAAGTGGAGCAGGTCCTCGGGCTGGACGCGGTCGAGGATGTTGACGGAGGCGTCATCGAGGTTCTCGCTGTCGTTTCCGGCGTGGAAGCCCAGCAGGTTGCGGCCGAGGCGGCGGCGGATGATATCCTCGAGGCCGACGAACGCGCCACCGACGACGAACAGGATCTTCTCCGTGTTCACTTGGATGTATTCCTGCTGCGGATGCTTGCGCCCACCCTGCGGCGGGACGTTGCAGATGGTGCCTTCGAGGATTTTCAACAAGGCCTGCTGCACGCCCTCGCCGGAGACGTCGCGGGTGATCGAGACATTCTCGGTCTTGCGGCCGATCTTGTCGATCTCGTCCACGTAGATAATGCCACGCTCGGCGCGGGCGACATCGAAATCGGACGCCTGGAGCAGCCGCAAGATGATGTTTTCCACATCCTCGCCGACGTATCCGGCCTCGGTGAGCGTGGTGGCATCGACGATGCAGAACGGCACGTCGAGGATGCGCGCGAGCGTGCGGGCCAGCAGTGTCTTGCCCGAGCCGGTGGGGCCCAACAAGAGCACGTTGGACTTCTCGATCTCGACATCGCGAAACTCCTCGCCCACCCGCGTCTGGTCCTGACGGAGGCGCTGGTAATGGTTGTAAACCGCCACCGAGAGCACCTTCTTCGCGTTTTCCTGACCGATCACGAAATCGTCGAGATACTTCACGATCTCCGCCGGCGGCGGGATACGGAAGTTGGATTTGTCGGCGGCGGTCTTCCCCTTGGCGGGTGCGCCGCCCATTTCTTTCTCCAGAATGCTCGAACAGACGTCGATGCACTCGTTGCAGATATAAACGCCCGGGCCGGCGATCAGTTTGCGGACCTCCGAGTGGCTCTTTCCGCAGAAGGAGCACATGGTGAGATTGGATGCACGGGCCATGGCGAGAGGGATTTGGATCAGTCCTTGGATGAGGCTTTGCCTTCGAGCGCCGCGGCCACGTCGGGAAGCTGCTTGCGGTTTTCGAGCACCTTGTCCACCAGTCCATAGGCCACGGATTCCTCGGCGGTCATGTAATTGTCGCGATCCGAGTCCTTCTCGACCTCCTCGACGGTCTTTCCGGTGTGTTTGGCGAGAATGCCGTTGAGGCGCTTCTTGAGGTTGAACATGAAGCCGATGGTGCGCTCGACATCGGAGGCGGTGCCCTGCGCGCCGCCGGAGACCTGGTGGATCATGACGTGCGAGTTCGGCAGGCAGAAGCGCTTGCCCTTGGTGCCGGCGGTGAGCAGCACCGAGCCCATCGAGGCGGCGATGCCGATGCAGTAGGTGTTCACGTCGCAGGTGACGAACTGCATGGTGTCGTAGATGGCGAGCCCCGCGGTCACCGAGCCGCCCGGCGAGTTGATATATATGTGGATGTCCTTCTTCGGATCCTGCATCTGCAGGAACAGCAGCTGCGCGATCACCGAGTTGGCCACGAAATCGTCAATCGGCGTGCCGATGAAGACGATGCGGTCCTTGAGCAGGCGCGAGTAGATGTCGAAAGAGCGCTCGCCGCGGCCGTCCTGCTCGATGACGATCGGGACGTAGTAGCTGTTGCGGGGTGTGGATGGACTCATGGATTGGGGAAATGGATGTGGCGTCATTCGACCGGGGCTTCCGTGGACTCGACGACGTTCGCCTGTTCGACGAGGAAGTCAATGGTCTTGCCGATGACGATCGAATTGCGGATGGACGGCAGGCGGCCGGCGCGCTGCATGTCCTTGATGAACTTCTTGGGCGACACCTTGCGCTGCTGGGCGAGGCCGGCGAGGTAGTTGATCAACTCCCGGTCGCTGGCGGCGATGTTTTCGACGCGGGCGATTTCCTGGAGGATGAAATTCGAGCGCAGGTTGGTGACCGCCTGCTGGTTGGCGCTGGCGAAGATTTCATTTTGCTGGGACTCGATCTCCTCCTCGCTCATGCCGGCCTGCACACCGCGCTGCACCATCGCGTCGGCCTGGCTCTGCGTCTCGCGCGTCACCAGGTCCTCGGGCAGCTCGAAGTCCACCAGGCTGTTGAAGTGGGCGACGATTTGGTTCACTTTCATGTCGCCGATCCGCTGGGCGCGCTCCCGCGTCATGTTCTCGCGGAGAAACGAGGTGAGATCCTCAAGGCCCTTGCCGGGAAGCAGTTTGGCGGCGAATTCGTCGTCCAGCTCAGGCAGGACCTGCTCCTTGATTTCCTTGAGCGCGACGGAGAACACGATCTCGCGTCCGTGCATGGCTTCGACGGGGAAATCCTCGGGCAGCGTGAGCTTGATGTCGCGTGTTTCACCGGCGTTCATCCCAGCCACTTCGGCGGCGAATCCGGGCAGGAAGGATTTTTCATCGAGCTTGAGCCAGAATCCCTCGCGGCCGGAGAGGTATCCGGCGGGTTTGCCGAGGAATTCGTCGGTTGGCTGACCATCGACGGTGGACGAGTAGTCGATCACGGCGAAGTCCCCCATCGCGGCGGCGCGGCCCTCGACGGTGTTGAAATCGGCGAAGCGCTCGCGCAATTCCTGGAGCTGGTTCCGGAGATCCTCCTCCGGCACCTCGGCCGGCGGCACGGTGACGGTGATGCCCTTGTATTCCGGAAGCGTGACCGCCGGTGCGAGCGTGAGCATGGAGACGAAGGAAATCCCGCCATCCGGGCCGGTGGTGAGGTCCTGCGGGTTGCCGAAATCGAGCACCTTGAGATCTTCCTGCTCCATCGCCTTGTCAAAGGCCTCGTTGATGAGCCGGCCATGAAGTTCCTCGGCAATGTCCTTTTCGAAGCGTTTCTCGACGATCGCCTGCGGTGCCTTGCCGGGGCGGAAACCGGGGATTTTCGCCTGGCTGGCAAATTGTCGGACGATTTCATCGCGCTGGCCGCGGACTGTCTCGGCGGGAATCTCGACGCGCAGGGTGGCGACACACTTGGGCTGCTTTTCGACAACGATGTTCATGATGGTGCGGGCGGGCCATTCCGGCCGCCGGGGGCGGGAAGCTAGAAGAATCCACCGGAACTTGTCAAACGGGGTCTTGGAAAAGCCGCGCCACGGGGACAGTTCCGCAAAATATGCGAAATTCGGAGCACTCAGGTTTCAAGAAACAAGCTGATGAGCCACGAAATCCGCGGGCCATGGCGGCAAAGCTGATCCAGCGAGTTGGTATCTGTGCCACAATGCGAAACTCCACTTCTGGTTCGCCAACCCCGCCATGCTCCAACACAAGGCGCTCTCGATGAAACAGGGCGAATCGATCCGGCAGTCATACCGCATCGTCCTCCACGACGGCACCTGGCAAAGCGCGGAATGCAACCAGGCGATGCAGCGCTTCGCGGAAAAACCGTGAATGGCGAGTCATCCGCCGCGTTTCGCACGGGGATATTTCTTGCGATGCGCTTCCGCATAACCCTGCAGGCGTTCGGCGATTTCCGGATGATTCTCGATCACATCGTCCGCTTCCATCGGATCCCGCTTCAGGTTGAAGAGTGAAAGCCCGATCTGAAGGGTGCGCGTGACACCGCGTTCGCCGTCGTTGCCGGGATGCACCACGTCGCGGTAGCCGTGGGGCAGGTGCAGCTTCCATTCCCCGTCGCCCGTCATGATCGCCTCCAGTCCGCTGCCGATGGAAAACACATAACAGTCGTGCGGATTTTTCGCGCCTTCCTCGCCGCGCATGAGCGGCCAGACGTTGCGGCCGTCGATTCCGTATGCCGGCAGCTCCGCTCCTGTGAGATGGGCAATGGTGGGAAACAGGTCGATGGAGGCGAAGGCCCGGTCGTTCACCGATCCGGCCTTCAAATGCCCCGGGTATTTCACGATCAATGCCGAGCGCGTGCCGCCGTCGAAGCTGGTGCCCTTGTGTTCACGGAACGGGGTTTTTCCGGCGTGATTGCCGAACTCCTCCCACGGCCCGTTGTCGGAGCTGAGCATGACCATGGTATTGCCGCCCAATCCCGTCTCGTCGAGCGCCTTGACGATTTCCCCGATCGACCAGTCGATTTCGAGCATCACGTCGCCATACAGTCCCTTGCCGGACTTGCCCATGAATTCGTCGCGACAATAGAGCGGCACGTGCGGCATCGAGTGGGCGAGGTAGAGGAAAAACGGCCGCTCGCCCCCGCGTTGTTTTTCAATGAAACGCACCGCACCCTCGGTCGCCCAACCGGTGAGGTGCTTCTGGTCGTCCGGCGTCACGTCCGCGATCTTGATCGCGCCGTTTTCCCAATACGGAAGTGGGTCCTCGCCCACGCGTTTTTTCCAGACCGGGTTCCAGCGCCACATGTCGTTGGAGATCATCAGGCCGGCGTGCTCGTCGAAGCCGCGCGCCATCGGCCGCGTCTGCGGAGTATCGCCGATGTGCCACTTGCCGAACTGCGCGGTGGCATAGCCGCACGATTTCAACATTTCCGCCAAAATGGTGAACCGAGGCGGCAACCCTTGCCCCCCGGGACCGTGGGCACCCGTCACACCGGTGTGGCTCGGATAACAACCGCTGAGCAGCGAGGCGCGCGACGCCGAACACACGGCCTGCGGCACGTAAAAACGCGTGAAGCGCACGCCATCGGCTGCGAGTTTCTCGACGTTCGGCGTCGGATGCCCCGGATCGCCAAACGGGCGAAAATCCGAGTAGCCGGAATCGTCGAGAAACACGATCACGACGTTCGTGGCCGGCGCTTTGTCCGCTAAGGCCGCGGCGTTGAAAAAACCGAATGCGGCGGCACAAACGACTGTGGAGGAATACCGGGGCAGCTTCATTTGAATTGGATTCTTTCCTCAGAGCGCGTTCATTTCAAGCCTTGCGCTTGCCTGTGTCTCGCTCCCGGCATAGCAATCCGCCTCCTCACCCGCCATGCTCCTCCACTTCTACAAAATGAATGGTGCCGGCAACGACTTCGTTGTCATCGACAACCGCGACCTTTCGATCTCCCTCGACCAGGAAACCATCGCCGCGCTCTGCGACCGCCACCGCGGCATCGGGGCCGACGGACTGCTGGCGGTCGAACCGGCCGAGCACGGTGCGGATTTCAAGTTCCGCTACTACAATGCCGACGGCGGCGAGGCCGAGATGTGTGGCAACGGCGCGCGCTGCTTCGGCCGCTTCACCGCCCATCTCGGCGATGAAATCCCGGACCGCGTGACCTTCGAAACCATCGCTGGAACACTCGCGGCGGAAATGGTCGGCGACCACGTCCGCATCGCAATGTCCGAGCCGAAAGAGCTGAAACTCGAAACCGGAGTGGCGATTCCCGGACTCGATGCCTTGATCCACTCGGTCAACACCGGCGTGCCGCATGCCGTCGCCTTCATTGAAAACCGCGCGGATTTCGACGCGCTGGACGTGCGCAACCACGGCCGCGCGATCCGCCGCCATGAATTCTTCGCCCCCGCCGGCACCAATGCCAATTTCGCGCTGGTGCTCGCCCCCGGACACATCGCGATCCGCACCTACGAGCGCGGCGTCGAGGACGAGACGCTCGCCTGCGGTACCGGCATGGTCGCCTGCGCGCTCATCCACCAACTGCTCACCGGTGCCTCCTCCCCCGTGATGGTGGACGTCGCCGGCGGCGACACGCTTGAGATCGGTTTCGACAAAACCGGCGAAAACACCTTCGCCAAGGTCACCCTCACCGGCCCGGCGGATTTCGTCTTCGAGGGCGATATCGAGATCTGATCGAACGCAGCTGGGGTTAGTCTGCCGGGGAAACCGTGCAAATGGATTGGGTGCTGCCAGATGGCTCCATGGATGGATCCGGGGTCGTAATGGATTGAGGAATCAGCGCCGCCTCCTGTTCTCCGCCGCGCCGTGCCAATCGTCGAGGCCATGGCCACCTTGGCCGCCAGCGACCCCCTGCTGCTGCAAAGGGCGGTTTTTCACCGAGGCCTCGTTGATTGGGATCGCCGATGCGCGAAGGATGAAATGACAAATTCCCATTGCGGGCGGAGCGGCGCGGGGATTTAATCGGCACGTGACTGGTGATGGTGAGAGAATTCGCGCTCCGTCGGCCGGCAGGTTGCTCCTGCTGATCGCCTCGCTGGTCATTGTCGTCGCCGGGCTGAAGGCGGCGCAGAACTTCTTCCTGCCGGTGCTGTTGGCGTTTTTCGTGGCGACGGTCAGTTTTCCCATCACCCACGCGCTGGTGAAGCGCCGGGTGCCGCGCTCGATCGCGGTGCTGCTCACGGTGCTGGTGGACTTCGCGTTCATCGCCGGAGTCGCCTTGCTCGGCGTGGTGCTGGTGCAGGACCTGCAGGCGAAGTGGAATTCGAAATACGCCGCCCAACTCTATCAGCGGGTGCGCGACGGCTCGCAGTCGCTCGCTGAAAAGCTCGATCAACTCGGCGTGCAGGACGCCACGGAAAAGATCCAGACGGTGGTGGAAAACAACATGACGGCCCTGCAGGAGATCCGTTTCGAGCGCATCTGGGACTTCGGCACCGGCGTGCTTGGCCAAGTTCTCGGTTTCGTCGCGGCAGCGGTGATCTTCCTGATCCTGATGGTTTTCATGCTTTCCGAAGCGCAGAACTTCGGCAACCGGATGAAGGCCATCGCCAAGGCCCACGGACCCAACATCGCCGGCATGATCCATGCCACCCGCGACATCCAGCGCTACCTGGCCATCAAGACGCTGGTGAGTCTGGCCACCGGTTTCCTGGCCGGCCTGCTGTGCTGGGCGGCGGGCCTCGATTTCTACATCCTGTGGGGCATTGTCGCCTTCGCCCTGAATTTCATCCCGGTCATCGGCTCGCTGGTGGCTGGCGTGCCTCCCACCATCCTGGCCCTGCTCGTCGCCGGGTGGCCGAACGCGCTGCTGGTCGCCGGGGGTTATCTCCTGATCAACAACTTCCTCGGCAATTTCCTTGAACCCATCCTCGTCGGCCGCCGCTTCGGCATCTCCACATTGGTGGTAGTGATCTCGGTGATGTTCTGGGGCTGGGTGTGGGGCCCGCTCGGCATGCTGCTGGCGGTGCCGCTGACCATGGTGCTCAAGGTGATCCTGGACGGCACCGCAGACTTCCGCTGGATCGGCATCGCGATTTCCAATGACTATCCGCATGTGAGGGCGGACACCAAGCCCTTGGAAATGGCAGCGTCAGCCGAGGTGGACATGCCGACTGCCGAGGGTGCGCGCAACTCCGTGGGCAGCCATTGATTTCCACTGGAAATGCGGCCTTGGCCCGCCATCGTCCCGGCATGCCGCTCACCCGCTTCCAGAAGCTCGCCACTGCCGCGCTGGTATCCGTGCTTTTCCTGATGTTCGTCGGCGCCATCGTGCGGGTCACCGGGGCCGGCATGGGCTGCCCGGACTGGCCGACCTGTTGGGGCTGCCTGATCCCGCCGACCGCAGTCGAGCAGGTGGATTTTGAAAAACTCCCGATCGAGCGATTCCGCAGCAAGGCCGAGCGCATGGGCCGCGATCCCGCGACGATCACCGAGGAAACATTGCGTGCGGAATTCAATCCACGCCATGTGTGGACCGAGTTCATCAACCGCCTGTGCAGCCTGCCGGTCGGATTTTTCTCGCTCGCCACCTTCATCGCGGCGTTTTGGCAACGCCCGAAGCGGCCCTTGGTCTTCTGGATGGCCTTCGGGTCGCTCGCGATCGTCCTGATCAACGCCTGGATGGGCGCGCGGGTCGTTTACAGCGGCCTGAAACCCGGCGTGCTCACCGCCCACCTTGCCTTGGCGATGGTGCTCACCGGCACCCTGATGTATTGCGCCTGGCGCGGCACCGACCGGCCGTGGCGGATCGTGATGCCGGAAAACCGGCTCAAGCACACCCGCCTCGCGGTCGCGCTGCTCATGGTCAGTTGCATCGCGTCCGGCATCCTCGGCGCACAAGTCCGGGAAATGACCGACGCACTCGCCAAGTTCCACGACAACGCGCCGCGTGAAACGTGGATCGCCGAATTGGAACAATCCTGGATCTATCTCGCCCACCGCAGCTTTTCATGGGTCGTTCTCGCCATCACGCTTTGGGCATGGCTGCTGACCCGTCGCCACCGGCAAGGCGGTGCCGGCAAAGTCGAGCATGTCGTTTTCGCCATCGTCCTCGCCCAGATGCTGCTCGGTCTGGTGATGGCCCAAATCCACATTTACTCATGGGTGCAGGTCCTCCACGTCGGCCTGGCCGCCGTGCTCCTGTCATTCGTCTGGCTGTGGCTCTTCGGGCTGTCCCCCAAGACCACGACAAGGTCCTGAGCCGCGACGCTGGCCCATTGTCATGGTCCCTTTGATCCACCAAGGAGCCTGGCCGCCCCTGGATCAGACGAGTGTCCTATCGGCCTGCCAGCGGCTTGCTGGTGATCAGGCCGATGCCGCGGCCCTGGTTGCCCACGGCGTTGTAGAACATGTAGAAGGTTTCGTTCGCCGGATTCCAGACGAGGGAGATTTTGTGGGCGTAAGTGCTGTCGAGGCCGGACGGGTTTCCGCCGGCAAGGTAAAGCGGAGTTGGATCAACCGTCCAGTGGTAGAGATCCCGCGAGAAGGCCGCCATGATATGGGCCCCTCCGCCGCCGACGCCGAAGAAGAAGCCAACCCAATGATCCCGGTCCCAGAAGATCTTGAGATCGGCGCTGAAGTTCGTGTTGTAGATGCTGGCGCCGACCGGGATCACCGGATTGTTCGCGTAGCGCGTCCAGGACAACAGGTCGCTGGACGTGGCCGTCCCGATCTGTTCCGGGCCGCCTTTGGCATTGTAATGGTTGAAATAAGTCCCCTCATGCTCGGTCAACCATGGCTGGTAGATCATGTTGCTTTCCCAAGCTCCCCGATCAGGGTCGTAGATCGAGAGAACCGGTTCATTCTGGAACCGGATCCAGTTCACGCCGTCGCTGCTCGAGGCAAGCCCGTTCGAGCCAACTCCGGCTTCATATCCGGTTCGCTTGTCGTAGGCTCCATACAGCGACCAGAATTTGCCGTCCTTCATCTTGAGGGTGCGCCGCGCCTTGATGTCGTAGGACTCGTAGAGATAGGCGCCGAGCACGACGCCGCCGTAGTCGAAGGCTCCGTCCGGCCCGTAGGGCATGGCGAGCCGCCGGTTGGTCCAGTTGACGAGGTCGGTGCTTTCGGCGATGAAGGATTGGTATCCGCCCCCGTCGAAGCCGATGAAGGTCATGTACCACTTCGGGTCGCCCGGGAGTTGGAAGACGGTCGGGACATCCGTCATGGACACACTTGGATACCCCGGGATATTGGGGCTGGCGGGGATCACGTGGTTGGGGTGATACGTCCAGTTCCGGTAGGGTGCCGACCATGCCGCGAGGGTGGCGGCATCGATCTGCTCCGGGTATTGCGAGACCGCGAAGAAACGCGCGGGGTCGGCGGGCAAAGGGACGGTCAGCACGTTGGTGCCGGCGCCGGAGGCCGGGATGTTGGCGTGGGTGGTGGTGCCGTCGTGGTAGGCGCTCCAGGTGGAGGGCCCGCTCGAGAGGCCGGTGTGGCTGAGGAGATTGTAGAGCTTGCCGGGTTCGCTGGGCCACTCGAATTCCAGGTTCGCGCCGGTTTTGGCGATGCGCAGCGTGAACGGCTGAGCCGGGGAGCCGGTGGTGAAGGCCCAGGTTGTGCTGTCGGTGATGCCGGGATAGAGATTGCCGGACATGTCGGTGAAGGCCCCGAGGGCGATGTTCACGCAGTAGGAGGTGTCGTAGGCGAGGTCGCCGATGTCGATCGTCACCTCCGTCCCGACGATGGTGACGGCGCCGCCGCTCACATCGATGGTCTGGACCACGCTGCCGTCGCTGACCCGGTGGATGGTGATGGCGCCGGTGCCAAGCTGGACCTGCTCGCTGAACTGGATCGTCAGATCGTCTGTCGGTGAAACGCCGCTGCTGCCAGCCACGGGATTGGTTCCGCCTGCCACCGGCGGCGTGGTGTCGGGGCCGGGCGTGGTGATGCTGAAGTTGTCGAAATCCGCGGTGTGGCCGGAGGAGGTGAAGGATCCCTGCCAGAGGCCGACTTGCAGGGGCAGGCCGTCGAGATCGTCGCGCACCAGGTCCAGGCCGATGTTTGCACCCACTACTCCGCCCCAGTTGACGCCCGTCCAATTGGTGCCGTCGGGGCTGTAATAGATGTTGAACGTGTTCGCCGTGCGCGTCAGCCGGAGCCAGCGCGGAAAGCCAAGACCGGATGGTCCGTTTGAATCGAGCTTGGTCGTGTCATTGACGGATCGTCCTTGAATCCATAAGGGATTGAATTGGTTCGACGTCACCATCACGAAGTCATCACCGGCGGTACCGTCCGCCGAGGAATCTCCGAGGCGGGCCATCAGGGCGCCGACATTGTAGTTGCCGGTCGTCATGACCGTGACCTGCACCCGCGCGTCGAAGTCGCCGGCAACGTCCATGTAAAGAAAGGGCGCGTTCCGATAGCCGACGGGGAGATCCCAGCCCACCGCATTGGCGGCTGCGATGCGCAACTGGCCGGCGGTGGTCGTGCTGGAGTTGAGGGTCACCGCGTTTCCGGCGTTCACCATGCCGTCCCAGATCGTTCCCGCTACATTGCCGCCGGAATAGTCGTGAGCCGTGTCGAAATTGTCGCTGACTGTGGTGGCGGCCATTGCCGGGCCAGACAGACTCAGCAATGAAACGGCGGCCGCGAGGGGTAGGGTTGTTTTCTTCATCAGTGAAATGTGCTGGAGTGCGTGCATTCGGAACGGGCGAGAAGGCACTCGTCATGATGTATACCGCTCCGGGTGATTTTGGTAATTGGGATTTTGGAAAAAGATTCCCGATAACCCTTTCAAACCGGGCGGTATATCTTACGAGAAGGCTGATGGCCCTGGATTCGGACAAGATGGAGGAGACGTTTGTGCACCAGCTGGCGGATCACCAGCTGGAGCTGCGTGCCTTCGTGGTGGCGATGATGCCGGGGAGCGCGGAGGTGGATGACGTGGTCCAGGAAACGAACAAGGTGATGTGGAAGAAGCGCGGGGAGTTCGAGATCGGGACGAGTTTCAAGGCATTGATGTTTTCGGTGGCGAAGTTCCAGGTGATGGCGGCGTGGAGGGACCGGAAGCGGCGGAAGGAATGGGGAGTGCCGAAAGCGTGCTGATCAAGCTGATCGAGGAGGGGGTGGCGTCAGGCAGCGAGGCGATCGTCCCGCGACACGAGATCCTGCATGAGTGCCTGCAGCAGTTGCGGCCGGAGGACCGGGGCTTGATCCTGAGACGCTACTTCGATGGCCGCAGGGTGAAGGACGTGGCGGCCGAAGTCGGGCGGGGCGTGGACAGCGTGAAGGTGTCATTGCACCGGATCCGCCTGATGCTGGGGATGTGCGTGCGGCGCATGCAACGTACGAGGGAGGTGTTGCCGTGAGAGAATCGGAACCACGAAGCGGAGCGCTCGAGGTTGCGGATCTGTGGCGGCAGCTCGCGGAGTTGGAGGATGGCTCGCTGGATCCGGCGCAGCGTGACGAGTTGATGTCCCTGCTGGACGAGTCCCGGGCCGCGCGGCGATTGTATGCGGAATACTTCGCGCTCTCGGTGGGTCTGGAGGCGCAGGCAAGGTATCTCGACCAGCAGGGAAAGCTGCCGGTGCTGGCGGATGTGCTGCGGCCGTGGCGGATGTTCCGGCGCTCGCTGTTGGCGGCAGCCGCGCTGGTGGCGATCGGCACCATCGTGGCCGCGCTGGTGGTGGTGAAGCGCCCCGAACCGAGGCGCCTGACGGCCGCCGCAACGGCCGATGCCAGGTGGATGGTGGACGGCTTGGCCCAGAGTCCCGCCGCCTCCGAATGGAAGGTGACTGCGGGCTCCACCGTGCAGGTCTTGTCGGGAACCGTGAAGCTGCGGCTCGATCCCGGCGCCGCGATGGTGATGCAGGGACCTGCCAAAGCCTCGTTTCCTGAACTCGACAAGCCGGTTTTGAACGACGGCTGGCTGTGGATCGACTCGGGGGAGTCGGGCGAGGCATTCGAAATCAAGACGCCGAACCTGCTGGTGCGCGACATCGGAACCCGCTTCGGGGTGCGCGTGCCGGAGAAGGGCCCGGACGAGGTGCACTTGGTCAAGGGAAAGGTCGAGGTCTTGGCCAAGTCCACGCGGAAGACGATCGCGACGCTGGAACCGGATGGGCGCGGACTGGCAATCGCGGCGACTGGCAAACCGGCCACACTGGCGCTGGCGCGCGACCCGTTTCCCGGACTGGCCGACCTGCTGGTGGCGCCGGGGAACTACCCGACCACGGTGCGCAGCCAGAACCCGGCCGGATACTGGCGCATGGAGGAAGCGGCGCCCGGGGCGCTCGACAACGAGGTCCCCGAGGGGCTCGTCGGCCGCCGCCATCCGCAGGTGAGGCTGGGCGAGCCCGGGCCTGGACCGGATAGCGGATTCCACGGCTTCGGCAGAGGCAACCCCTCGGCCCGCCTGCCCGCGAACCCGGATGCAGCACCCCTCTTGCTCGGTGCGACTCCGATTCACACCGGCGAAGTCATGCGTGACGACTTCAACGCCCCGCATGATTACACCAGTGGGATCGCCGGCACGATCTGGCATGGTGTGGTCAACGCCGAAAACGCGGTCTCCCTCAACGCCGGCACGTCCACCACCGGCCGGCTTCGGATCGCAGCCACCGACGGCAAGGGATGGGATGCGGGCAGCAACAACGCCCCGTTTCTCTACATGAACGTCTCCGGAGATTTCGACGCGCGGGTTGAGGTGCCGGCCCAGACGGCGGGAGACTACAGTGTCGCAGCGTTGATGGCACGTCTGGGAGCCCCTGCGGCGAATGGGAAGCCGGGTGAAGACTACATGACGGTGACGTCCAACCGTTTTGGCAGTAATAACATTCAGGCGCGGACCTTGCGGGATGGAGCCCAGAACGACTCGATCGGCAGTTCCCATGCGGACTTTCCACGCCACCTGCGCCTGACCCGCACGGGCAACACCTTCCATGCCTTCGTGAGTGCGGACGGGAGAAGCTGGCAACCCGTGAGTTGGGGTGGCCTGCGGGGTCTGCCGATTGGCGTTGGCCTGGTGCGGGAGGATCTCGACGGTTTGCCCCTGCAGGTGGGCCTCTGGCAGGGATCGTTCAAGACGTCCGGCCACTCCGCCGATTTCGACAACTTCCACATATGGATTACCCCCGATCCTTCCTCCCGGCCGGATTCTCATCCGGGCGGCCCGCCGGCGCGGGTTGCGCGCAAGGAAGGCGCGGTGTCATTCTGGATGCGCCGCGAACCCGGCGTAAAAAGGCGGGAGATCCTCTGGGCGGCGGGTGAGAACATGGCGGACGATGCCATCCACGCCCGGCTGGATGCCGACGGCCGCGTCGCGTTCTTCATGGAGGACGGACGCTACGACTTGCTGATCACCTCGGAGGAGTCGATCGCCGACGGACGGTGGCACCATCTTGCCGCAAGCTGGAGTCCGACGGCGGTGAACCTTTACCTCGACGGCCAGCGGGCCGGCAGCGACACCGAATACCGGGCAATGCAGCAGGGAATCCTGCCCGAGCTGCGCTTCGGCAGCGGCCCGGCGGGCTTCGGTGACCCGTCGTTCACCGGCTGGATCGACGAGGTCGCGCTGTGGGACCGCGCCCTGACGCCCGCCGAGGTGCGCCACCAGTTCCACTCGGCGCGGGGGAAGTAGCGAGCTTTCGTTCGCCGGACTGAAAGCCGGGGAAATGGGAGTTATCCGAATCTCGCACCGGTTCCAGATGACGGATGTCCCGATGAATGCAGGAGTTTTCCTGCACATATACCGCTGAACGGCGGGTTCCGGAGAGGCCGCGCCGCCTTTTCATTGCATTGCCCACGATCCACGCGACACTGGGCGCAGGCTGATGCACTCACAGGACAACATTCACTACGCGCTGGAAACCACCCGGGTGCTGCGCGAACCCGACCGCCGCATCGAGACATTCGGCGAGACCCGTTTCGAGTTCCAACTCATCAGCGAGCTGATGGATCAGGTCGGGCAGGTGCGGATCCGTACCGGCGCGGTCGAGGCCCAGCGTCCGCGCATCCTCAAGCCGGACTCGTTCCGCGATTTCCAATTCGAGGGATTCAACCCGTCCGCCCACGCGAAATTCGAGCGCATGCTGGAAAAATTCCGCGCCGAGGGCAAGGATCTGGCGTTTCTCCAATACGGCTTCCATTTCCGCCGTGGCGAAGTGCACGAGGAAATCGTCAACGAATCGATGGACAACGTGCGCGAACGCGTGATGGACGACATCCGCCGCAGCGGCAATCCCTCGCTCGCCGTCATCGAGGGCGTGGACGACGCGTGGGAAATCTGCATTCTCAAGTTCTCCTTTGAGATGATCCTCCGCTCCCATGAAATCAATGCCTTCGATTTCAAGCGCCGCGGTCTTATCTGACGATCCGGGTCCGCCATGAGTCTCTGGTCACTCGTCAAGGTCCTCGCCGCCTTCTGCGTCATGGGAATCATGGCGTTCACCGGCATGCTCGCGTGGCACGTGGCCGTCGAGCCGCTCGGCGGCGTCTTCGAGCGCATCGTCCCCAAGCCCGCCGAACTGCTCACCGGGCCGAGCGACGCGGATCTCGTCAAAATGCTCGAATCCGCGGAAATGCCCGACATCGATCCCGGCGATAAGGCCTTCTCGAAAGCCCATGAATTGCTCGCTCTCGGCCGGCTCGACGAAGCCCGCGAAAAGCTCGCCACCATCGTCAACCTCTATCCGCATTCATCGTCCGCAACCGTCGCCCGCCGCATCATCGGCGAGATGAATCTCGACGAAATCCTCTCCACGGCCCACTCGGACCGCAAGCTCGTCCACGAGGTGAAATCCGGCGATTCCCTCTTTGCCATCGCCGCAAAACACCGCACCACCATCGATTGCATGATGCACCTCAACTCGATGCTGGAACTGCCGCGCCTGCAGCCCGGGCAGAAACTCGTGGTCATGCCGCTCGATTTCCGCCTGCTCGTCGAGCCGGCCCGCGGCACCGTCTCGCTGTGGGAGGACGGCCGCTTCATCCGCGATTACCCGGTCCTCCACTGGGGAGCGGGATCGAAAACCGCACGCCACGGCAGGATCACCGCCAAACCCGCCGAACTTGAAGGCCGCCGGGTGCTGCCGCAAGCGGCCGATTACCGCGCAGCCGACAAGGTCATCATGATCGAGGCCCCGCCGCTGCAAATCCGCGGCTCGAACGGAGGAGAGGAAGAGGACAAGCCCGCCGGCACCATCCTCCTCCGCCCGGAGGACATGGAGGAACTTTCGCTGCTCACCCGCGTCGGCAACCAGGTCGAAATCCGTTAGACCGCCCGATGGATTTCCAGCTCGTCAGCGAATACCGCCCGCAGGGCGACCAAGGGCAGGCGATCGCCAAGCTCGCCAAGTCGCTCGACGCCGGCAACCGCCACCAGACACTGCTTGGCGTCACCGGCTCGGGAAAAACCTTCACCATGGCGAACCTGATCGCCCATCACGGCCGGCCCGCGCTGGTCATGAGCCACAACAAGACGCTCGCCGCGCAGCTTTACTCGGAATTCAGGAACTTCTTCCCGCACAACGCGGTCGAGTATTTCGTTTCCTACTTCGATTACTATCAACCCGAGGCCTACATCCCGCGGAGCGACACCTACATCGAAAAGGACTCGTCGATCAACGAGGAGATCGAGCGCCTGCGGCTCGCCACCATGGGATCGTTGCTCACCCGCCAGGACACCATCGTCGTCGCTTCGGTTTCCTGCATCTACGGTCTCGGCTCGCCGGAGGACTACGAGAACATGATGCTGCCGGTCTGGGCGGGCCAGAAACTCACCCGCGAGGAATTCCTCTCGTCCCTCGTCGGCATGCTCTTCGAGCGCAACGACATCGCCTTCGGCCGCGGCAAGTTCCGGGTGCGCGGCGACGTGGTGGAAGTCCACCCCGCATACCTCGAACAGACCGCGATCCGCGTCGAGTTCTTCGACGACGAGATCGAGCGCATCAGCAGCATCCACGCGCTCGACGGACGCCTCATCGAGCGGCTGGAAACCCACACGTTTTTCCCCGCCAAGCAGTTCGTCACGCCCGGCGACAAGATGAAGCGCGCCGCCGTCGCCATCCGCGGAGAGCTCGACGCGCGCATCGCCGAACTGGAAAAGGACAACAAGCTCTTGGAGGCCCAGCGCTTGCGCATGCGCACCGAATACGACCTCGAAATGATGGCCGAGATGGGATTCTGCCAGGGCATCGAGAATTACTCGCGCCACCTCACCGGCCGCGAACCCGGCGCGCGGCCGCATACCTTGCTCGATTTCTTCCCGCGCGACTTCCTGCTCATCATCGACGAAAGCCACGTCACCATCCCGCAGATCGGCGGGATGTATGAAGGCGACAAGAGCCGCAAGACGGTGCTGGTCGAGCACGGCTTCCGCCTGCCCAGCGCGCTCGACAACCGCCCGCTGCGCTTCGAGGAGTTCATGCACATGACCGGCCAGCGCGTCTATGTCTCCGCCACGCCCGGCCCTTTTGAATTGCTCAACTCGCGGCCTGAAAACCATGGCTGGATCCCGGTGAAATCGCGGCGCGAAGAAGGGTTCGCGGATCAACGGAAACTCCGCGTCAAAGCGAGCGGCAACGACCAGGCGGTGGACGCCTTCGACCCCGCGAAACGCGGCACGCCGCTGGTGGTCGAGCAGATCATCCGCCCGACCGGCCTCCTGGACCCCATCATCACCATCCGCACGCTCAAGGGCCAGATCGACGAAACCATCGAACTCTGCCGCCAGCGCGTCGAGCGCCACGAGCGCGTGCTCGTCACCACCCTCACCAAGAAAACCGCCGAGGACCTCAGCGAATACCTCAAGGGCGTGGGCCTCAAGGTGCGCTACATCCATGCCGACATCGATGCCATCGAGCGCGTCGAAATCCTCCGCCAGCTCCGCGCCTCGACCGTGGACGTGCTCGTCGGCATCAACCTGCTGCGTGAAGGACTCGACCTGCCGGAGGTCTCGCTGGTCTGCATTCTCGACGCCGACAAGGAAGGTTTCCTTCGCAACGAGACCTCGCTCATCCAGACCGCCGGCCGCGCCGCGCGCCATGTCACCGGCGAGTGTGTCCTGTTCTGCGATGTGATGACCGATTCGATCCGCTCGCTGGTGGAAATTTCCACCGCCCGCCGCGCCCGCCAGCAGGCATGGAACGAAGAGCATGGCATTACTCCCGCCGGCGTGAAACGCGCCCTGCAGCAAAGCCTCCACACCCACGAGCCGGATACGGAAGCCGCCGACCGGATCAACCGCGCGATCGTCGCCGAGGACGAAACGAGCTACGACAAAGTCCGCGTCATCGCCGACCTCGAAGAGGAAATGCGCGAGGCGGCCTCGCGCCTCGAATTCGAACGCGCCGCCCACCTCCGCGACCAGATCCAAGCGCTCAAGAATCCACCCGCCACACCGCAATCCAAACCCATCACCTACCCGGCCCGCGGCAAACGGGGAAAGCAGTGAGCGGGCGCATCTGGCAGATCTTCAGCCACCGTTTCCGGCTTCATCGCCGACCACCTGTTCCCGTGGAATACCGCGCAATGCGAAAACCTTGAGCACGGTTTCCTCGATCAGATTGTTCGGGCACGAGGCACCGGCGGTGATGCCGATGGTGACCGGCTTGGACGGATCGGTCCATGCACCGTGGCGGGAGACGATTTCCTCGCGGCGGTGGAGGTCGTAGTGGCTGATTTCCTCCATAGAGCGCAGGCAGGAGGAATCGCGGATGAAGAAGGTGGGCAGCTCCGGCTCGGCAATCTCGACGAGGTGCGCGGTGTTGGAGCTGTTGTAGCCGCCGACGACAAGCAGCAGGTCCATCGGCTGCTTGAGCATGTCGAAAAGCGCGTCCTGGCGCTCCTGGGTGGCGCCGCAGATGGTGTCGAAGAAGTGGAAATTGGCGGTGGCGCCATCGCGATCGAGCACGGCTTGGCGGACGCGGCGCTGGATTTCCTCGGTCTCGC
>JBMTCD010000044.1:0-19727 GCA_049430545.1 Luteolibacter sp. | reverse complement strand
GTCAGGCGATGCCCTTGATCGCGCTCGGGAAGCTGACGCTGGTGGGCTTGTATTACGCGGTTTTCTTCACCTTCGCCTCATGGTTCATCTTTGCCGACAAGGAATTCTGACGCCGTGAAAACCGTTTGGAAATCCGTGGCCCTGCTCGGCGCCCTGCTGGTCTTCGGCGCGGCGCGCATCCCTTTCGAGGCGGGGCTTGAGCGGCAGCTGCGCGAGGAGCGGTTGTTTCCGCCCGAAATGGAAATAGGCACCCGCGAGCGGATCGGGCAGACGAGTTCCGCCGTCGCGCTCGGCGGATTGCGCACGCTGGTGGCCACTTTCCTGAACCTGCGCGCCTTCACGTTTTTCACCGAACAGCGCTGGACGGATGTGGAAGACACCTTCCAGACCATCGTCGATCTCGCGCCGCGGACGAGATATTACTGGGAAACCGGCTCGTGGCACCTCGCCTACAACGCCGCATCCTATTATATCAATGACTCCGAGCTTCCGCCGCTGCGCCGCCGCGAGGCGTGGCGCACATCGATCGTCAAGGGACGTTCCTTCCTCGAGCGTGGCATCCGCAACAACCCGGGAGATTGGAGGCTGCAAGCGAGCCTCGGATTTCTGTTGTCCGACGCCAACAAGTTCCATGCGTTCCGTGATCCGGACGAGGCGTTGGCCGCCTCGGCGGACGCGTATCGGGCGGCCGCGGCCACCGGCAGGGCGCTCGGTTATGTGAAACGTGCCGAGCTGTATGCGCTGGCCCGCGTGGCTGGCCGCGAATCCGAGGCGCTCGCGCTGGCGCGCCGCTTGTATGCGGAGGGACCGCAGAACCAGACGCCCACCTTGCAGATGCTGCTCGTGGTGCTGGAGGCCCATGAGAATCCGGATATGGATGTCGCGGCACGCGCCATCGGGATTTTCGGTGACGCCCGGAATGCCTACGACGCGCTCTCCAGCCATTGGTTCCGCACGCGCGAACGCTTTCCGGTTTACGGCGTGGCCGAGGGGCTGCGGGCATTGGAAAAACAGCTCGCGATTCCGCCGGAGGACAGCGTGCTCAATCAGCCGCCGCCTCCGCCGCGTGGGCCGGACGATTGGTTTCGCGAATGATGGACGCGCCGATTTGCCGTTCTTGCATGTTGTGCCGCCTGCGGCCATGTTCCGCCGTCATGCGCGTGTGTCTTATTTTGCTGGGCCTGCTGGCGGTTTGCATGCCGCCGGTCTCGGGCGCGCCGTCGCCGGAAATGGTGGCCGTGCTATACAATGCGGCCGTGCCGGAATCCCGGAAACTCGCCGAGTTTTACCGCGACGCCCGTTCCATCCCGGAGGAAAACCTCATCGGCCTCGAAATGCCGGCCGCGGCGGACATTTCGCGCGCCGCATACGAGGAAAAAATCGGCGCCCCGCTGCGCGCGGAATTCGACCGCCGCGGGTGGTGGAAACGTGCCCGCGACTCCAACGGCGTGATCATGCCCGTGGCCAATGACATTCGCGTGCTCGTCACCCTGCGCGGCGTGCCGTTGCGCATCAAGCCATCGCCCAAGCCCGCGGCCGACGCGGCCGACGCGGCCGCCAAGCCGGCGAAGGCAAGCAACCCGATAGCCGGCCGCGACGATGCGGCAGTCGATTCGGAACTCGCCATTTTCGGCGTCGAGGGACTGCCGACCGCCGGCGTGTTGCTGAATTTCTATCATCAGGCGACCGAGGGGATCGCCGACAGAAGTCTCCCGGCGCAGGTGCTTACCGCGCGGATCGATGCCAGCTCGCTTGCAACCTGCCAACGCATGATCCGCGATGCGGTGGAGGCGGAGAAAACCGGCCTCTGGGGCATGGCCTACGTGGACATCGCCAACAAGTTCCCGCAGGGCGACCAGTGGTTGGAAGCCGTGGTCAAGGCCAACCTGAAAACCGGCATTCCCACGGTGGTGGATCGCTTCAACGAGACGCTGCCGAAGAACTATCCGATGACCGAAGCCGCGCTATATCACGGCTGGTATGACGGCAATGTGAACGGTCCGTTTCTCAAGCCCGGCTTCAGGTTCCGCAAGGGCGCGGTGGCCTTGCATCTGCACTCGTTCAGTGCCCAGCAATTGACCAACCCGAACAAGAACTGGTGCGCGCCGTTGTTGGAGCGCGGGGCTGCGGTCACAGTCGGCAATGTGTATGAACCCTACCTGCATCTCACCCACGACTTCGGGCTGCTCCACCAGCGGTTGCTGGAGGGTTTTTCCTGGGTCGAAGCCTGCTGGATGGCGATGCCCGTGACATCCTGGCAGGGCGTCGGGCTCGGCGATCCGCTCTATCGTCCCTTCCTCCATTTTTCCGGCAGTGGAGCAAGCCGCAAGGAGGATCGCGATTTCCGCGCCTTGCGCGCCGCCATGCTGCAGTGGCCGGGTTCGCCGGAAGTGAGATATGCCAAGCTGGAGGATGCCGCGCGCCGCACCGGCAGCGGTTTCTTTCTGGAGGCCGCCGCCCTGGAAATGCTCGAGGCCGGCCTTCCCAGCCGGGCGGCCGTCACATTCCGGGCGGCCAAGGCCGCATTCATCCTCTCCGAGGACAAGTTGCGTCAGGATTTCCACATCGCCGCCATCGACCGCGCCGCCGGCCGCAAGGATCTCGCCTTGCGCACCCTCCGCGATGCGCAATTCCGTTTCACCGGCCAGCCCGGCACCGAGGCTCTCGTCCAGTGGATCCGCATTCTCGATCCGCCGCCTCCTGCGCCTGCGAACAATGGCACGAATCGGCAATGAACGAATTCCCGCCAAGATGACTTACGAGTTTTTGTTGGAATCCGTCTGGCACCCGCCGCTCATTTTCGAGGAGGCGGCGGGCGATACGCAGCCGTCCGAACTCGAACTCCAGGCGCTGTGGTTTTCCGGGGCCTTCGGCCGCGACTTCCGGAGCACCGACGGCCGGGCGGTCAGAATCGTCCAGTTCGGCGAGTGGAACCGCGGCGCGGGCCCGGATTTCATTCAGGCTGCGGTGGAAATCGAGGGCGTCATCCACACCGGTCCGCTCGAACTCGATCCCGCGCCATCTGATTGGGAAGCGCACGGGCACTCGACCAATCCCGCCTTTCGCGAGGTGGTTCTGCACGTTTCCTTCAACCACGAAACGCGGGATCATTTCATCCGCACCAGCGACCATCGCGAAGTCCCGCAGGTGGTCATCGGCGGCACCCAGCTCTCCGATGCGCTCAACCGTCCCCAGCGCGAGGTGGCCATCGCCCACCCGGGCCGCTGCGTTTATCCGCTCAAGCAGATGAATCGCAATGCGGTGGCCGATCTCCTGCATCAGGCCGCCGTTTACCGCGCCCACCTCAAGACGGCGCGTTGGCTCCGCACCGAGACCGCGCACGGCCGCGATGTGGCGCTCCATCAGGCCACCGCCGAGACGCTCGGCTACCGTGGCAACTCGCTCGCCATGCGCCTTCTCGCGCAGCGCTGCCCGCTTGAAATGCTCAAGTCCGAAGGCCCCGCCGCCGAAGCCGTCCTGTTCGGCACCGCCGGATTCCTCGCGCCCGACCTCCACGAAAAAGCCCCCGCCGATACCCGTGATTATCTGCGCGGGCTGTGGAGCGACTGGTGGAAAAGCCGTTTCCGTTTCGAGGTGGAAGGCAGCCGCGCCATCCCGTGGAAAACCCACGGCCAGCGCCCGGCCAACCACCCGCACCGCCGCGTCGGTGCGCTTTCCGCGCTCACCGCCGTCTGGCCGCAATACCGGAAACTCGCGCTCGCCAAACCCTTCGCCGTCAAGCCGCTGGTGGATTTCCTCCACGCGCTCGGCCATCCGTTCTGGTCCCACCGCCACACGCTCACCTCCGCCGGCAAGCCCGGCAAGGTCGCGCTCTTCGGCCGCGCGCAGGCGCTCGAACTCGTCGCCAACCACCTCGCGCCGCTCGCCATGCGCGAGGAACGCATGACCTGGCACAGTTATCACAAACTCCGCCACTCCGCGCCCAACGACAAGGTGAGGCGCTGTGCCATCCGCCTCTTCGGCTCAACCAAGGCCTCCGAGCCATGGACCCGCCGCCTCTGTCACCATCAGGCGCTGCTCCAGGTCTATCAGGATTTCTGCCTCGACGATTTTTCCGAATGCCAGGACTGTCCGTTCCCCGAACAACTCGCGCAGTGGAAATGAACGAGTCCATCACCCTCAACGGAAAACCCTATCCGGTCGCCGGGCCGCTCGGGTTGCATGCATTGTTGGATTCCCTCGGCCTTGCCGGGAAACCCGTCGTTGTCGAGCTCGACGGCCGCGCCATTTTTCCGCGCGAGCACGCCACCACCACCATCCGACCCGGTGCCAGGCTCGAAATCGTCACCTTGGCCGCCGGCGGATGATGGGATCCAAACCACGATCGCTGGGCAAAGGTAGGGCGCTACCACCGGAAAACGGCGAAGGCTTGCAGCCGCCAAGGTAGCGCGCTACCGCCGGGAGCGCCGGAGAATGCGGGGTGAATGTATGGCCAAAGGCAGCCGGGACGTCGATTCAATGTCTGTTCATTCCCGACCCATTCGCGCGGTTCCCCCGGCGGTGGAAATCATCATGCCTCGCGGCTGGATCACGCTTGATTTCCCTTGGCCGGTGCTTCGGCCGGGGCTTTCAAGCCGTGCGACTCCAGCCATTGCGGGCTGTGGTTCACGAAGACCGACATCCCGAGCGGATGGTGTCCGTCCACCACGCGCTTGATCGCCCCCAGCACCAGGCTCAAGAGCTTCAAGCCGGCATGTGCCGCCACTTCCGGAGAGGTGGGCGGCGATTGATGCAGGAACTCGGCCTCTTTCCCAAGCGCCTCTTCCTCGCGGCGGATGTATTCGAGCAGGATTTCGATTTTTTCCATTCGCTTCCCGCCCGGGTCGTCCATGTCGAGCGCCTCCAGCAGATTCCGCTTGAGCGCCGCCTCCTCGATGTTGAGGGCGTCGAGCCGTCTTTTCAATTCATGTCCGGCGGGTTGGCCGATCTCCTCGATTTCCTCCTCCAGCCATTGCAGCCGTTCCTCGGCTTCGGCGATTTTCCTGGCAAGTGCGGCGGTTTCTTCGGCGCTTGGTTTCATGGTTCGATGGGATGGGTTGCACTATGAAACTATCCGCCCCTCGCCGGTGCGCCACGCATTTTCCGCCAAACCCTGCGCTATTCCACGGCAGGCCGCGCCGCCTGCCAGCAGGCGAGGAAACCCGATGAGAAATCCTCCGGCCGTGCCGCCACCCAGGCGTCCACCTCATTCACCGGCAGCCACAACGCCGCCTCCACTTCGGCGGCGGGGAAGCGCGGCTTGCCATCGAAGCGCGTGCGGAAAACCCGCACGTGCTCCATACCGGTCGCCTCGCAGGGCGAGATGCGCGCCAGTTCCGCGGGTGCCTCGTCCACGCGGATGCCCATTTCCTCGTCCATTTCGCGGATCGCCGCCGCAGAGTAATCCTCGCCCGCGTCCAAGTGCCCGGAAACGCTCGTGCCCCACAGGCCGGGATGCACGTCCTTGTGCATCGAGCGCTGCTGCAGGAGCAGGTCGCCGCGCTTGTTGAAAACGAGCACATGCACCGCCCGGTGCATCATGCCCCGCTCATGGATTTCCGCCCGCGTCGCAGTGCCGACGGGCACGTCATGCGCGTCCACGACATCGAAGACCTCATCCGCTTTCTGCGGCAGGTCCTTGAGCGGATGAGTGTCGCAGGCGCGGGTCAGCTCCACCCATTGTGCGAGCGAGAGTTCCTCCGCGCGCGCCGTCACGGGCACGCCGAGCTGCGCGGCGATCTCTTTCCATGGTGTGCCTGCGGGCAGTTGCTTGGCGAGTTGCTTCCGCCTTTGCGCGAAGCCACGGCGCACTAGCTCATCGAACAGGCGCCGGTCGAAGCACGGCAGCCCGCTGGTCCGCGGGTGCAGCACCGCCACCGCCGAGTCGATCGACGGCCGCGGGTGGAACGCCTCCGGCGGCACAGTGCGCTGCGGCTCGACGATCCAGTCCGCCTGCGTCCGCAGCGAGAGAATCCCGTAGGCGTCGTCGCGCGGCCCCGCCGCCAGCCGCTGGATCACCTCCTTCTGCAACATCACCACCGCCCGCGAAAACGGATGCGGCCGGCTGAGCAGGTTTTTCAAAATCGCCCCGCCGCTTGAATACGGCAGGTTGCCGAGAAACTTCACCGGACGGTGCTTGAACAAGGCGCGCCCGACGAAGCGCGCGCCATCGGCGTGGTGCACCTCCACCGCGGGATCGTCACGGAAGCGCTCCGCAAGGGCCGCTGCCAGCCGCGCGTCGAACTCGATCAAAATCAACTTCCGCACCCGCCCCGCCAGGTGCTCGCTCAGCGCGCCGGTGCCCGGGCCCACTTCCACCACTGCTTCGTCGGCGGTCACTTCGAGCTGCGAGACGATCCACCGCGCCATGTTCGGATCGATCAGGAAATTCTGTCCGAGTTGCTTGCTCGGCACCACCCCCGCGCGTTCCAGCGCCTCCTTGATTTCCCGGCCCGTCATGTCCGCGCTTCATGGCGCATCCGCACCCGCCGCGCAAGCCGCGGCTCCGTGTGTGTGCCGATTTGCACGAACTTCGAAAAACTGACAAAGGGCGAAGCTCACGTGGCCGGAGCCTCCGGCTCCGGATCTTCCCGCGTGGATGGCACGGTCAATCGTCGTTTCACCGGAACTTCACTCCCGCCTTGCTCGTCAGTGCTTCCAGCACTTTCCGATGCGCGGCGTCCACGTCCTCCGCCTTGAGCGTCCGGTCCGCAGCGCGGTAATGGAAACGATAGGCGACCGATTTGCGGTCGGCGGGGAGTTTCTCGCCGCTGGGGTCGGTGAAGACGTCGAAGCACTCGAAGGAAACGAGCAGCGGCTCGGCCAGCTTGAGGAGGACGTTTTCGATCTCGGCGTTGGGCAGGGTGGCGGCGACTTCCATCGCGGCGTCGCGCGACGAACCGGGGAACTGCGGCAGGTCTTCGGCGTGGTCGATGCCGGCGAGGAGCTTGCGGAGTTTTGATAGATCGAGTTCGGCGACGTAAACCGGCGCGGTGAAGTCGAGTTCACGTTCACGGGATGGCAGGAGGCGGGCGAAGATACCGAGGTTGATCTCGCCGGCCTTGATGTCGCTGGCGAGCGCGAAGCCGTCGCGCTCGCGCGGGGCGAAGCGGATGGTCTGGTTGGGCACCAGCGCGTTGACGAGGCCCTTGAGGTCGTGGAGGTCGGCGCTGCGGTCGGCTTGGTTCCACGCGGCGGGCGCGACCGGTCCCGAGAGGAGGATGGCCAGGGTTTCGCTTTCCTGGTCCTTGGCCTTGCCGCCGCCGGAGTTGCGGAAGACGCGGCCCATTTCGAAGAAACGCAGCGATTTCTGCTGTTGGCGGATGTTGCGCGCGGCCGAGGCGACCAGACCCGGCACGATGCTCGGACGCATCACGGCGTGGTCCTCGCTGAGCGGGAGTTTCACGCGGATGATATCGCCGTCCTGCATCGGGCGAAGGGGGAGCGCGTCTGTCAGCTGGGCGTCGGCGATGAGTTTGATCGTCTGGCACTCATAAAGCCCGAGCGCGGCGAGGCGGCGGCGCAGGATCATGTCGGCATCGTAGGCGTGATCGACCGCGCTCGATGGGACGAAGCTGCCTTGCATGCGCGATGGCACCTTGGCGAGCCCGTGGACGCGGGCGATTTCCTCGACGAGGTCGATGTGGCGCTGGAGATCGGCGCGGAACGAGGGGACGTTCCATGTGCCGTCGGCGAGTTTTTCCAAACCGAGACGGGTGAGGATTTCCTCGGCTTCTGCCAGGGAAACCGAGCCGACCATGAGTTGGTCGAGTTTCTTCGTGTCGAGCGCGACGGGTTGGGTCAGGACCGGTGCCTCACCCGCGACTTGGACGGTGGCTTCGGCGGTGCCGCCGGCCGTTTCGAGGATGAGTTTCACCGCAAGCGCCGAGGCTGTCAGAATGCCTTGCGGATCGACCCCGCGTTCGAAGCGGTAGGACGAGTCCGATGAAAGCGCGGTGCGGCGCGAGGTGCGGCGGATGCCTTGCGGGGTGAAATAAGCCGACTCCAAGAGGATGTCGGTGGTCGTTTCGGTGACACCGGAGTGCAGCCCGCCCATGATGCCGGCGAGCGCGAGGGCCGCGCCGGATTCGTCGGAAATGAGGAGGTCGTCGGGTGTGAGCGTGTGCTTGGATTCATCGAGGGCGAGCAAGGTTTCGCCGTCCTTGGCCTTGCGAACCACGATGCCGCCGGTCAGTTTCGCGGCGTCAAAGGCGTGGAGCGGCTGGCCGAGTTCGTGGAGGACGAAGTTGGTGACATCGACGACGTTGTTGATCGGGCGCAGGCCGATGGATTTAAGGCGTTGCTGGAGCCAGCCGGGGGATGCCGTGACGGTGACGCCGGTGATTCTAACAGCCGTGTAGAGCGGGCAGGCTTCGGGGGCGTCGATGCGGATGTTGGCGGCAGGAGTGGCGGGGAGGGAAGATGCGCGCGGGACGCCCGCGCTCCCCTGTTTGAGGAGCGTGGCGAGTTCGCGGGCCATGCCGCGGTGGCTGAGGAGGTCCGGGCGGTTGGGAGTGACTTCCAGTTCCAGCAGGACATCGGATTCGAAGAGTTCCTTCACCGGCTTGCCAATGGGGAAATCGGTTGGCAAAATCAGCAGTCCGTCCTCGCCCTTGGGCAGGCCGATCTCCTCGGCGGCGGCGAGCATGCCTTTCGACTCCACGCCGCGCATCTTCGTTTCGCCGATGGTGAAGCCGGCGGGCAACTCCGCGCCGGGCAGGCAGCAGGGAACCTTGTCGCCGACCTTGTAGTTCTTCGCGCCACAGACGATCTGGCGGAGCTGGCCTTCGCCGCAATCGACCTGCGTGACCTTGAGCTTGTCCGCGTTCGGGTGCTGGACAGCTTCCATGATCTGCGCGACGACGATCTTGTCCGAGGCGATGCCCTTGGTTTCGATGCCTTCCACCTCCACTCCCGCGAAGGTGAGCAGGTCGTCGATTTCCTTGATCGACTTGCCGGAAAGGTCGAGGTGGGTGGAGAGCCAGTTGAGGGATATGTTCATGGGAGAAGATATTTGAACCGCCAAGACGCGAAGACGCCAAGGAAGAAGGAGTTTAGGGGTTGTGGTTGAGGACGATTCGTTTGATAACTTGCTTGATGAGCGGGGTGTTGAAATTGACAAGGAATCCCAAGGATTTACCGGAGAGTTTTAGATAGGTCAGGAGTTGGGCGGTGTGGATCGGGACAAGCTGATCCACAGCCTTTAATTCAACGATCACCATGTCATTCAAAAGAAGGTCGATCCGGTAGCCCGCGTCGATGGCGATTTCTTCGTAAATGACAGGTTGTGCAACCTGCCGTTCGACATCGAGGCCGCGGTTTATCAACTCATATTCGAGGCAAGCCTCATAAGCGCTTTCAAGCAACCCGGGTCCGAGTGCCTTGTGGATCTTGTAACAAGAATCCACAATCTCAGTAGCGACCTCTTCAACCGTTTTCATAAATCCAAAACTTTGCGTCTTCGCGTCTTGGCGGTTCAAAAATTCTTCACGCGAACTGCCTGAGGAAGCGCACGTCGTTTTCGATGAGCAGCCGGATGTCCTTGATGCCCCAGCGGATCATGGCGAGGCGGTCGAGGCCCATGCCGAAGGCGAAGCCGGTGGTGGTTTCAGGAACGTAGGCATGGTCCCTGCGCGAGGCGTTGACAGCTTCGAACACCGCGGGATCGACCATGCCGCAGCCGGCAACCTCGATCCAGCGCGGGGCCTGGCCCTTGACGGTGAGCTTGACGTCGATCTCGAACGACGGCTCGGTGAACGGGAAGAAGTGCGGGCGGAAACGGACCTCGGTTTCCGGGCCGAAGAGTTCATGGAAGAAATACTCGAGCGTTCCCTTGAGGTCGGGCAGCGAGACATCGGCGGCGACGTAGAGGCCTTCGAGTTGGTTGAAGACCGAGAGGTGGGTGGCGTCGATTTCGTCGCGGCGGTAGGCGGAGCCGGGGGCGATGATGCGCACCGGCGGCGGCTGCGATTCCATGGTGCGGATCTGCACGCTGGAGGTGTGGGTGCGAAGCAGTTTTCCGGAATCGAAATAGAAGGTGTCCTTCTCGTTGCGCGCCGGATGGTCGGCGGGCGTGTTGAGGGCGTCGAAACAGTGGAACTCGTCCTCGATTTCCGGCCCGTCGGCAAGCGAGAAGCCCATCCGGCGGAGGATCGAGATCGCCTCGTCGCGGATCTGGGTGAGCGGATGCAGCGAGCCGCTGGCCAGCGGGCGGGCGGGCAGCGTGACGTCGATGCCCGCGAGCGCGGCGCGGTCGGCGGCGGCTTCGAGTGCGGCCAGTTTTTCCTCCAGCGCGGCGTTGATGGCGGTGCGGGCGGCATTGAGAAGCTGGCCCACTTCCGCCTTTTCCTCCGTGGGCACGTCCTTCATGCCGGCGGCGGCCTGGGTGAGGGTGCCTTTTTTGCCGAGCACGGCCACGCGCACCTCGTCGAGGGAGCGTTCGTCGCTGACGCTGGCGATTTGGGCGAGGGCTTCGGACTGGATGGCGGGGATCTGCTCCTTCATGGCGGGACGCGGGGCATAGCGGACCAGCCGCCGCGGGTCAATGTCCGCAAGCCGGGCATGACGAACGCTCAGGCGGAGTTGCGGATCCGTTTCCAGCGCTCCAGAAGCGTGGATCGATCCTCGGGAGGCAATGGGAGCAGGGCGATGCGTGCCTCGATGAGATCGGAGTCCAGCATGTTGTGACGGCTCATTTCGACCAGGAAATCCCGGTCTTTTTCCCTGCCGGCCACCAGTTTGGAAACCGCGAGGTCATGCGGATCGAGGCATTGTCCGGTGATGTCCCGGGTATTGGCGTTGCGGATCGCGACCAAGCGGTTTTGCCAGCCCGCCGGCAGTGTGGCGGTATCGATCCAGACGCCTTGGGCGTAATAGCCGAAAGTTTCGTGGAACGGCGACCCTTCGCCGATGGAGCCGTCGATCAGGTCCGCGTCCTTGGGGTCGCGGAGTGTGAAGAGATCCGCTTCGGTCGAGCGGAGGAGGGATGGCGGAGCGTCCGGACAGGCCCCGAGAATCGCCTGGCTGCCAATGACGATGATCTCGTCAGTGCCTGTGATCGCGCCGGCCGCGCGGATCAGGTGCTCCAGTTCATGCCGCTTCATGGCCACGTTTGATTGCCCAGACTTCCTTGTGGGACAGGACGCCGGCGAATGGCGAACTTTGGCGCAGACGGGCCGCATTTTCTCCATCCGACACGATCAAACCGGCGATTTCCTCGGGTCTGCGGGTAGTGAGGATTTCCTGCCATTCCCGATTGGCAGGGGACGGTTCCTGCCCGGAGAGATCCGCCCAGCGCCTGAGATTTTCCAGCGCTTTGCCAATGACCGCTTCGGAATTGTCCAGCAACCGCCCGGCAATCCGACGGTGCAGGATGAGCGATTGCATTTCCCGGCGTGCGTGCATCGGGAGAAAAATGCCTGTGATGAAATCCGGCGTCAACCTTCGCTATGGGTTCGCCGCAAACGCTGCGGAGAGTTTTTCTGCAACCGTCGCACGCATTCTGCTATTCGCGCGGGCATGACGCGCGAGCACGAACGATTGGCCGAGGCCCGGGACGATGGGCGCCACTGGCGGCGCTGGGGGCCGTTTCTCAGCGAGCGGCAGTGGGCGACCGTGCGCGAGGACCCGTCGGACCACGGCCACAGCTGGTCCGCGTTTCCGCACGATCACGCGCGGCTGCGGGCCTATCGCTGGGGCGAGGACGGCCTGCAGGGCTGGTGTGACCGCCGAGGCCGCTTGTGTTTCGCGCCGGCGCTGTGGAACCGCGGCGACGCCATCCTCAAGGAGCGCCTGTTCGGCCTCGGCGGCCACGAAGGCAACCACGGCGAGGACGTCAAGGAGTGCTATTACTACCTCGACTCGTCGCCGACGCATTCCTACACCAAGGCGCTCTACAAGTATCCGCAGCGGAAGTTTCCCTACGCGGAATTGTTGGCGGGAAACCAATGGCTCGGCCGCGCGGGTCCCGAGCTGGAGCTCGCGGATATGGGGATGTTCGAAGACGGCCGCTATTTCGACGTGCTGCAGGAGGTGGCCAAGCGCTCGCCCGACGACCTGCTGTGGCGCATCACCGTGACCAACCACGGACCGGTGGCCGCGCCTTTGCATGTGCTGCCCACGCTTTGGTTCCGCAACGCCTGGGCATGGGGCGAGCACCGCGAGAAGCCGCGCCGGAAACCCGTGCTCACCGGCGATGGCCGCGGTGTGACGGCCAATCATGAAACCCTCGGAAAATACCTTCTCATCGCCGATTGCCCCGGCCACTGTGAAGCGCCGCGGTGGCTGTTCACGGAAAACGAGACCAACCAGCGCGCGTTCGGCGGCAAGGGCCATGCGAGGCACACCAAGGACGCGTTCCACCGGTTCATCGTCGATGGCGAGGCCGCCGCGGTGGCGAAGCGTGCCCGTGGCACCAAGGCGGCGGCGCATTTCACGCTACTCCTGCCGCCCGGCGCGTCCGTCACCATCCGCTGCCGGCTGCATGCGGCGGACGAAACCAACGGGCTGGATGGATTCGATGGCTTCGAGGAAACCTTCGCCGGGCGCATCGCCGAGTGCGACGACTTTTATCAGCATGTGATTCCCATGGGCATTTCGGAGGAGGAGCGCCTGATCAGCCGCCAGGGATACGCCGGGCTGCTGTGGAGCAAGCAATTTTATCACTATGTGATCGACGAATGGCTGCACGGCGGCGAGACGCAGCCGCCATCGCCGCAGCGCCTGCGCGGCCGCAACTCGGATTGGCACCATTTTCACGCGTGCGATATCCTCTCAATGCCGGACAAGTGGGAATATCCATGGTTCGCCGCTTGGGACAGCGCATTCCACATGATTCCGTTCGCGAGCATCGACCCGGACTTCGCGAAGGACCAACTGCTGCTGCTGCTGCGCGAGTGGTATATGCACCCCAACGGCCAGCTTCCGGCCTACGAGTGGAACTTTTCCGACGTCAATCCGCCGGTGCACGCGTGGGCGGTGTGGCGCGTTTACAAAATCGCCGATCCCAAGGGCAACCGCGACCTGCTGTTCCTCGAACGCGCGTTCCAGAAGCTGCTGATCAATTTCACCTGGTGGGTGAACCGCAAGGACGTCGAGGGCCGGCATGTCTTCGGCGGCGGCTTCCTCGGGCTCGACAACATCGGCGTCTTCGACCGTTCGCAGGCGCTGCCCGGCGGCGGACGGCTCCATCAGGCCGACGGCACCGCGTGGATGGCGTTCTACTGCCTCACCATGCTCTCGATGGCGCTCGAACTCGCGCTGGAAAAACCGGCCTACGAGGACATCGCCTCGAAGTTCTTCGAGCACTTCGTCAACATCTGCGACGCCATCAACTCGCTCGGCGGCACCGGCCTGTGGGACGGCGAGGACGGCTTCTACTACGACCAGCTCATCATCGACCACGACCAGCCGATCCCGCTGCGCATCCGCTCGCTTCTCGGCCTGCTGCCGCTGTGCGCGGTGACCGTGCTCAAGCAGAAGACCATCGACGCGCTGCCCGGCTTCCGCAAACGCATGGACTGGTTCCTCGTCAACCGGCCGGATTTGTTGAAATACATCGAGACCAAACGCGTGGACGGCGCCAGGAATTCCGGCCGCTGCCTGCTGGCGATTCCTTCGGAAACCCGCCTCCGCAAGTGCCTCGCCTACATGCTCGACAGGGCGGAGTTTCTATCAGATTTCGGCATCCGATCGCTCAGCAAGGTGCACGGGGAAAAGCCTTTCGTGTTCGAGCACCACGGCATGCGAAACGAGGTGGTTTATACGCCCGGCGAATCGACCAGCGACATGTTCGGCGGCAATTCGAACTGGCGCGGGCCGATCTGGTTTCCCGTGAATTTCATCCTGATCGAGGCGCTCGAGAGATATCATTATTTTTACGGCGAGTCGTTCCAAATCGAGTATCCCACCGGCTCGGGAAAGATGAAGAACCTGCGCGAGATCGCCGCCGACCTGTGCGACCGCCTGCTCTCGCTGTTGCTGCCGGGCGAGGATGGCCACCGTCCCTGCTTCGGCGGCGCGCGGCGCTATGCCGATTCGCCGGACTGGCGCGGGCTGCTGCTTTTCCACGAGTATTTCCACGCGGAAACCGGCGAGGGACTGGGGGCCTCGCACCAGACCGGCTGGACCGCGCTGGCCGTGCGCCTGATCCGCGAACGCCACGGCATCCTCGCCCACGCCATCAACGGCGACACGGCGGTGGTTTGATTGGGTTTCCCCGCGACCGTGCGCTATCGATGGCCGCCCGCCATGAACGGCGAGACCTCCATTCCACATCGCGTCTATCCGGCGATGAGGCATCCCTGGCGGATCCCGCCACGTGCGTGGCGGCGGCGCGCTTCGCCGGATTCGCGCCGCCAAATCCCGCGCGGGCGCGCGTGCTGGAAATCGGCTGCACGACCGGCCACCACCTGCTGCCGCTGGCAATGCGCTGGCCGCTGGCGGAATTCACCGACATCCGAAACGCCAACAAATCGGTCGGATGGTCTTGGCAGGGCGAAGCGGTGTTCGCGTCCGAAAACCCAAATCCTCCCGCTCTTCACCCTCCGCTGGCGCATCATTTGAGCCATTGATGAATATCCGGTTGATTTATTGCTCATAAAAACCATGATTCATGACGAATATCGACTTCGCCCCATGACTCATGCACTGGACTTGGCAAGATCCTGATTGGCCGAATTTCCGCTACCAAGCCTCCGGATTGGAGGATCTGGAGGACCGGTTTTTGCATCAATCCGGCGTGTTTCGCGGCAGCATCGCCCATGTCCAGAGTGATGAAAAAGCGCAGCTCACCGTGCAATGGATCACGGAAGAAGCCCACCAAACCTCCGAAATCGAGGGCGAGTTGCTCAACCGCGACAGCCTTCAGTCCTCCATCCGCAGGCATTTTGGCCTGGCGACGGACCATCGGCGCATCCCGCCGGCGGAGGCGGGCATCGCCGAGATGATGATGGAGCTGTATCGGGGCCATGCCGCGCCAGTCACCCACGAGCGGCTTTTCTCATGGCACCGCTCCCTCACCCATGGCAGGCGCGATCTGCGGGAGGTGGGTGGCTACCGCAGTGGCGGTGATCCCATGCAGGTGGTTTCGGGTCCCATCCATGAGCCGAAAGTTCATTTTGAGGCCCCGCCCGCCGCTTCCATGCCTGCGGAGATGGCGGCCTTTCTCGCCTGGTTCACCCGCACCGCGCCGGGCGGAGAAACTCCGCTGCCCACGCTCACCCGCGCCGGGATCGCCCATCTCTATTTTGTCACCATCCACCCCTTTGAGGATGGGAATGGCCGCATCGCCCGGGCGCTCGCGGGGAAAGCCATCGCGGAGAACCTTGGGCATCCGGCGCTCGTCCCTCTCTCGCAAACCATCAATCGAGGGCGGAAAGAATACTACACCCGCTTGCAGCAATCCAATCACAGCCTGGAAATCACCCCCTGGCTCCGCTACTTCGCGCAGGTCGTGCTGGACGCGCAGGCGCAGGCGCAGGCGGATGTGGAGTTTCTCATCAGCAAGACGCGTTTCTTCGATCTCCACCGCGGCCGGTTCAATGCCCGCCAGGAAAAAGCCCTCCGCCGCATGTTTCAGGAAGGCCCCGCAGGTTTCACCGGTGGCCTCAGTGCCGGGAAATACATCCGCATCACCGGCACCTCCCGCCCCACCGCCACCCGGGATCTTCATGACCTCATGGAGAAATCCGCGCTCTACCGCACCGGCCAGCTCAAGGGCACCCGCTATCACCTGAATCTTCCCGTGATCCAGGCACTCTGATTGGTGCTTCAACATTCCATTTCAGGGTAGGGACCGGCTGCCAGACGGTCCCTGATTTCCGCCGAACGGCGGCCCAAGGGCCTGCCATGAAATGATGAAGTCCTAGAAAAGAACCCGGCTCACGCCGGTCGGGCTTGGACCCGAGAAACAGGGTCGGCCCGGCGGTCCAACCCTACCTTCGCTTTGCCGCGTGCTTGGAACTTCCCCCAAGCCCTCCTCTCTTGCGTCTTGAAGTCTTGCGTCTTCCCCCCATAGCCCGAAACTAGCCTGATCCCTCGCTTGCCTTTCGCCGGTTTGCGTTGTCAGGATTTTCCCATCTTCTTGAACACTCACCGCCCTGCCCATGCCGATGAAGTCGGCCGTGCCGCCTCGTTGTTTCCGCCTTCCGCTTCGCGCGGGGGGCAGGGGGCGCGCCATTGCTTCGTGGCCGTGCGGGAGATGCCGGTCGAGCGCCTGACTGCCGCCGCGTTCTGGTGGCCGGTGGCCGAGGCGGATGGCGGCAGGGGTGTGGAATTCGATTGGGCTGCCGGACCGGCCCTGAGCTGGGACGGGCAAGTTGCCTTCCTCGGTGCCTTGGTGGCGGAAATCCGGTGCCAAGCAGTGGACGCGGCATGGATCGCGCCCGCGGCCTGGTTGCCCGAGGGGCATGCCGGCATCGGGATCCTGGAAGCCGCCGGATTTGCCTGCTCGGCCCGGCGCTCGCTCTACGGGGTCGAGGCGGCCAAGGCGCGGGACATCCTCGCCTCGCAGGCCGCGCCCGAGTCTCCCGCTGAGTTGCGTGAGCCGGCCTTGGAAGATTTCGAGTCCCTCCGCGCACTGCTCTGCGGCCCGGCCCTGCGCCCGGCGGACTTGGCCATGGGCATGCGCAGCGCCGCCAGCCACCAGCCCAGCCTCTACGATCCGCGCAGCTCGGCGGTGCTCCTGCGGGATGGCGAAATCACCGCCGCCCTCCTCGCCCAAAGCCGCCACGGCCACCTCACGCTGGCCGCGCTTGCCGGCGCGCCGGACGACTGCGCGCGCCTGCTGCTCCACGGCCTGCAAGGCCGCGAGGGACTGCCGGAACCCACCACCCTCGGCTTTCAAATCGACCACCGCCTGCCCGCCCCGGCACTGACCCGGCTGGCGGAAATCCTGCCATGCCAGCTGGCGGGAACTTTCCTGCGCTTCGAGAAATCCTCATGAAAAAACGGCTTCTGCTCATTGGCTGGGATTCGGCCGATTGGAAATTGATCCACCCGCTGCTCGATGCCGGCAAGCTGCCCGGCGTGCAGGCCTTGGTGGAAGGCGGGGTGAGCGGCAACCTCGCCACCCTCGAACCCCAACTCTCGCCGATGCTGTGGACCTCCATCGCCACCGGCAAAATGGCCTACCACCACGGCGTCAAAGGCTTCACCGAGGTCGATCCGGTGAGCGGGCGCGTGGTGCCGGTTTCCGCCGCCACCCGCCAGTGCAAGACGCTGTGGGAAATCCTCGGCGAGCGTGGCATGCGGAGTCATGTGGTTGGCTGGTTCGCCACCCAGGGCGAGCAAGGCCTGAACGGCAAATTGGTTTCCAACATGTATGGTCACATCCGTGGTGCCAACCCGGAGGCCGACCCCTCCGAGTGGCCGGAGCCGATGCCCGGCACCTACTGGCCGCCGGAGCTGGCCGCCGAACTCAACGACCGCCGCATCCTGCCGGAAGACATCACCGGCGACATGATCCGCGGCTTCGTGCCCGAGGGCCACGAAGTCGATCAACGGCGCGACCGCCGCCTGCAGATGCTGGCCGGCAAGCTCGCTGAGGCCTTTTCCGTGCAGGCCGCCGCCTGTCATGTGATGGAGAGCGATCCGGACTGTGATTTCATGGCGGTGTATTTCAGCGCCATAGATGAAATCTGCCACATCTTCATGCTCTACCATCCGCCGCAGATGGAAGGCATCCCGGAGGAGGATTTCCGCTTGTATCAACACGTCGTCAACGGCTCCTACCGCGCCCACGACCTGATGCTGCGGCGGCTCGTCCAGCTTGCCGGGCCGGACACGGCGGTGGTGCTGGTTTCCGACCACGGTTTCCACAGCGATCACCTGCGGCCGAAATTCACGCCGCGCGTGCCCGCCGGCATCACCGTGTGGCACCGCCAGCAGGGCATCCTCATCGCCAAGGGCCCCGGTTTCCAGCCCGACGAACTGGTGCACGGCGCGCGCCTGCTCGACCTCGCCCCGACGATTCTCCACTACTTCGGCCTGCCGGTGGGCGAGGACATGGAAGGCCGCGTCCTCACCGAGTGCTTCGCCGGCCCGCAGCAAGTCGAAACCATTCCGAGCTGGGAGAGCGAAGGGGCGGCGCGGCAGTCCCGCGGCTCGCTCAGTGAGGAGGAAAGCAAGGCCCTGCTCGATCAATTCGTGGCGCTCGGCTACATCGACGAGGTTTCCGCCGATCCGACCGAGGCTGCGGCCGAGACGAACCGGGAAAACCAGTGGAATCTCGCCCGCGCCTGCCTCTACGGCGGCAAATACGAGCTGGCGCTGCCGCTGCTCGAGGAGGTCTTCCATGCCTACCCGGAACGCACCGACTACGCCCAACTACTGGCCCGCTGCCAATTCCAGCTCGGCCTGCTCGATGAGGCGGAGCAAACCCTGCAAGTCTGCCTCGAAGGCTTCGGCCGCAACGCCGCCGCGCACCTGGTCATGGGCGGCATCGAACTCCAGCGCGGCAATCACCAGGCGGCGCTGGCTCAGTTTGAAATCGTCCGCCAGCGGGATCCCGACAACCTGCAACTGCTCCATTCCCTCGGCGAGGTCCGCCTGGCCCTGCGCCAGTGGGACGAGGCCGAGGCCACCGCCCGGCGCATGCTCGAACTCGACCCCGGCAGCGCCCAGGCGCAGATGGTCCTGGCGCGGGTGTTCCTGCACCGCCAGCAGCCCGCCGAGGCGGCCGAAGCGGCCTTGGAAGCCACCGCCCTGGATTTTTCCCATCCGCGCGGCCATTTCCTGCTCGGCATCGCGTTGATGCAGCTCGAAAACTGGCAGGCCGCCCAACAAGCCCTGCGCAACCATCTCAAGCTCCGGCCGGACCACGGCCTGGCCTACCGCCACCTCGCCCAGGCCCTCCGCGCGCTCGGACATGACGCCGAAGCCGCCGAGGCCGAAACCCGCTCGCGCGTCCTGCGGGTCAAAAACCAAAGCGAGGCCGCCCGCCGCATCGCCGGCCTGCGCGCCGAAGCCACCGAACGCGCCAGCTCCCGCCGCGAGGAACGCCAGCGCCGCCGCGCCGCCGCCGCCGCCAAGGCGGCCGAACAAGCCGCCATCCCGGCGATGGAATTCACCCTGGTCTCCGGCTTGCCGCGCTCCGGCACCAGCCTGATGATGCAGATCCTCCGCGCCGGCGGCCTCGACCTGATGCACGATGGCAAACGCGCCGCCGATGAAGACAATCAGGAAGGCTACTGGGAATGGGAGGAAATCAAATCCCTCGCCAAAAATCCGCGCGTGCTGGAGCAGGCTCAGGGCAAGGTCGTCAAAATCATTTCCGCCCTGCTGCCCCACCTCCCGCCCAAGCACCGCTACAAGATCCTCTTCATGCGCCGGCCGGTCGAACAGGTGGTCGATTCGCAATGGAAGATGCTCGCCAACCAGGGCCACAAGCCGCGCGCCGAAAAGCAGCACCTCATCACCACCCAGCAAACCCACCTCGCCCAAATCCTCGCCACGCTCCGCCAAAGCCCGCAGGTTCAGCTTCTGGAAGTGGATTTCCCCGCCTTGGTCGCCGACCCGCTGGCATCTCTGCCAGCGATCCGGGAATTCCTGGGAGATGCGCTGGGCGGCGATCTTGAATCCCTCGCCGCGATCGTGAAACCCGAGCTGTTTCACCACCGGGCATCCATTTCCGAACCCTGACGAGCCGCCACATCACCAGGGTGACTACACTAGGGAGAGTTTCGTGGCAAAATGCGGAATGAAGAGGTTTTTTCACCGCCAAGACGCCA
>JBMTCD010000043.1:0-20103 GCA_049430545.1 Luteolibacter sp. | reverse complement strand
CCCCGGTCAGGTAGCTGGTGGCGGGAAAACGCCTGCCCTGCCAGACCAGCGGCTGCCAGACTTCATCGGTGTCGGCGAACGCACTCGCAGGAGCCCCGGTGTAGGCCACGGAAAACCATCCCGTTCCCTTCGACTCGAGCGTGGTCGTCAACATCGGACAGCACGTTTCCCCGTCGATTCCGATCCGGGCAGAGAACACGAACGACGGGTCGGGTGCGAACTCGTAGCGGATCTCATCCTGCCCAATCTTGTCGCTCACCGGGCGAAGCTCCTTCGAGGCCGCCGCGCTGAACAGGTTGGCGGTGCGGCTGTTCGGATCGGTGACCACTTCCGGATCGAACCCGTCGCCCCAGTCCTTGTTGGTCCCACGACCGATGCCACTGTCTGGATCGGGAACCGACGCCACCCAGGAGGTCGCCCCATTGTAGTCCACACCGGCGACCTTGGTCTTGGCCGGCTTCGGATCCTTCGTGGCCAGAAATACCCGGAAGCGCATTGCAAAATCCGCCGCGGCACCGTCCGGCCCGCGCAGCCGCACAGTTTCGGTATCGATACGCTCGATCGTCCACCGCCCGTTTCCCAACTGCCGGCCCGATGCCGGAGCCATCGACACCAGCACGGAAAAAACCAGAGAGAATGGCGTGATGAAAAGATTCTTCATGGACCGGAAGGGAAAGCGTGGCTCATAAGACGACAACAGCACTTTCCGCTGAAACAGTTCAAGTGTTCTTGCAAGACGGAGGATGGTTCGACACCCTTTCGTCAATGGCAGGCAACCGAATTACTTTAAAAGACATTGCAGACGCAACCGACCTCAGCCTGGCCGCGGTCTCCATGGCAATGCGGAATCATCGCGAAATCTCCGAATCCACGCGAAACAAGGTTCAGGCCATGGCTGAAAAGCTGGGATACAAGCCGGATCCGGCCATGAGAGCGCTGGCCGACTACCGGACTCGCCGGCGGTCGGCGGGCCGGCGCTGGGATCGGGTCGCCCTGCTCCACGACTGGCCTTCGGCGGAAGCTTTCCACCAACACCCGTTCTACTGCAATTGGCACGAGCGTCTATCCGCCCTGGCTGACGCCCGTGGGATCGTCGTTGAGGCCCACTGGCTCGGCAATGGCGGGACACAGACCCGCGCGGTCTTTCGCCAGCTCCACCACCGCGGGATCACCGGAGTGCTGGTCGCCCCCCCTGCGATCACTGTAGAGCCCCGCGAGGTGGATCTGCCACGCGACCGCTTTCAAGTTGTCACCTTCGGCCCTGAACACCTCTACCGTGACTTCCACACGGTCCAATTCGACTTTTACGAGAATCTCCGGCTGGCCTGGTCGAAACTGCGGGCGAAGGGCCACCGACGGATCGGCTTGGTTTATCAAGAACTCCAAGGCTGGAGGACAGGACAGGCTTGGCGGGCCGCCTTCCACATCGAGAAGCTCGAAGCAGGATGGAAACCCGGGGAGATGATGCCCTTGATGTTTCCCGGTATTGGCGAGCGGGGCGATCCTGCCGCTTACTACTCCTGGCTCCGGCGAGACGGCTACGATGCCGTAATCAGCAGCATGTACGAGGTCGAAGAGTGGAACCGTCATCTGGAAGACCCACCCGACCTTGCCGTCTTTCACGCCCACAAGCCTGGCCAACAAGGAATCGATCTCAACGTGGATCAGCTTCTCCGCAGCGCGTTCGAATTACTCTGCGTCGAGATGCAGCACGCTCTGATCGAGCGGCAGGACCTGCCATTCCGGCTCCATATTCCTGGCCGTTGGGTCGACGGGTCGCAATCCTGCGAAGTGTGCCAACCACACCAAGCCGGGCATTCAACGGATCCCTGAGTCTCGCAAGCCATGCCGCAAACACGGCTTTTTCAGTTCCAGCATGGGGCCGAAGGTGTGGCCTGCTCCCGGCTCGGTCGGCAGGTTCAGGGTCTTGTCCCGGTAGAGAAGCGACAGCGGGCGGCCATGCAGCGATCTTACTGACACTTCCGCGAGTTCGCCGTCGCGCCATGCCATGTCGATTTCGAAACCGCCCCGGGCCCGCAGTCCGGTGACGCGACCCTCGGGCCATGCATCGGGCAGGGCGGGGAGGAGGTGAATGGTGCCGGCATGCGATTGAACGAGCATTTCGCAGACGCCGGCGGCGTAGCCGAAATTGCCGTCGATCTGGAATGGCGGGTGGAAGCTGAGCAGATTGCCGTAGAAATTCCCGTGGATCTGCTCCTTGAGGAGCTTGTAGGCCCGGTTGCCATCGTGGAGGCGCGCCCACATGCTGATTTTCCACGCCTTGCTCCAGCCGGTGCCGCCGTCGCCGCGGGCGTTGAGCGAGACCCGCGCGGCCTCGGCGAGTTCGGGGGTGGTGACCGGCGAGATCTGGCGGCACGGATGCACGGCAAGCAGGTGGGAAAGATGCCGGTGCTTGTTGTTCGGGTCGTCGCGGTCCTCGGCCCATTCCTGGAGCTGGCCCCAGCGCCCGATCCGGGGACCCAACAGGCGGGAGCGCATCGCTGCGATTTTTTTCCGAAATTCGGCGTCGCGGTCGAGCAGGGTCGAGGCCTCGATGAAGTTGGTGAAAAGATCATACACCAGCTGTTGTTCGTAGGAATTTCCCTCCGCCTCGGGGCCGTGTTCGGGTGAGACGCTCTTGGGACTGACCAGAGTCCCGTCCGGCCACTCGATGAGCGAGTCCACCCAGAACTCGCATTGTTCCTTGAGCAGCGGATAGGCGCGGTTTTCGAGATACCCGCGATCGAGCGTGAAGGCGTAGTGGTCCCAGATGTTCTGAAGCAGCCATGGCGCGTCGCCGGGCACCCAGCGGTAGGACTGTCCGCCGAAGATGCCGTTCTCGGAGCGGTGGACCCAGCCGCGCACCCCGTATTTTTCGCGGGTGGCCTCGCGCTTCACCGGCACTACCGACCACAGCCACTCGGAAAGCGGCGTGAAGCATTCCGTTAGATTGGCCGGACCGGTGAACCAGTAGTTCATCTGGACGTTCACGTCGGTGTGATAGTCGCAGCGCCACGGCGGATCGTTGCTGTGGTTCCAGATCCCCTGGAGGTTGGCCGGCAGGGTGCCGGGGCGGGACGAGGCGATCATCAGGTAGCGGGCATATTGGAAGATGAGCGCCTCCAGGCCCGGGTCGCTGCGGCCGCCGGCCAGATTGAGCGCGTCCTTTTCATAGAACATGCCTTTCCCGTGCTTGAGCGTCGCGCCGCGGTAGGCATCCAGCCGTGCCGGGGTAGGGGTCGTCTCCGCGCCTTCCGGGCTGTCGCCGAGGTCGAGCGTGATGCGGTCGAAGAGCGCGCGGTGGTCGGCGATGTGGGCGCGGCGGAGTTGGTCGTAGGATTGCCGCGCGGCCTTGGCGAGCCGGCCTTGGATGCGTTCGCGGGGGTGTGCTTGCTTCCAAGCCTTGTCGTGGCGGTTGAGGTAATCGGTGCCGCCGTCGAGCAGGATGATCAGGCTGTCGCACTCCTTGAAGCGGATCGATTCCGGGCCGCTTTCCAGCGATCCGCTCTGGTGTAGCACCAGCGCGCGGGCCTCGTAATCGAGTCGTATCTTGTAGTTTTCCCGCGGCTTGTCCTTGCCGCCCGAGAGGCTGTGTTTGCCGGACAAGGTGCCCGAGAAAACGAGTTTGTTGCCATCGGCGCGGACCGTTCCGCCGTGGGCGTCGTTCAGGGAAACCGTGCCCGTGTAGGCGCCGGGCCGGTCCGCGCTGAAACGGAAGACGAGCAAGTTGGCGGGATGGCTGGCGAAGGACTCGCGGCGATAGGTGGTGCCGCCCTGTTGATAGGTGATGGTGTGGATCGCGCTGCCGATGTCCAGTTCGCGGCGGTAGGCCTCGGGTTTGCCGCCCGATGGTTTTTCCAAATCGATGAGCAGGTCGCCGAAGGCCTGATAGGACCCGGTGTCTTCCTCGTCGCCGATCCAGACGGAGTCTTCGTTGAACTGGATGTGTTCTTTTTCGATGCCGCCAAAAGTCATGGCGCCGAGGCGGCCGTTGCCGATGGGGAGACATTCCGATTGCCAATCACCGGCCGGCTGGTCCTGCCGGATCACGGGCCCGGCGGCCGCGATGCCGGTGCCGGTGGTGATGGCCAACACGACGGATTGAAAATGGATCAACTTCATGATGTTGTTTCTTCAACTCTTCAGGCCGGCGGAGTCGAACGAGAATGCGGCCTTGGAGGAGGCCACTTCCTGCCAGGTGACCGATTCACCCTGTTTGTAGCAGGCTTCACGGGCGAGCAGGGCGAGGTAGTGGGAACGCACGCTGGGGGCCACGGTTTCCTGGGCGAAGTTTCCGGTCGTGATGTTTTCATGGAACTTCTTCCAGTTCTCGACGATGCCGCGGTTGTAAATGCCGCGGATCTTTTCCTTCATGAAGCGGTCGCCATAGAACGATTCCTTGCCGCGGATGATCACCTCGCCGGAGTAGTCGGCCATCAGGCTGCCCTCGCTGCCGTGGAGACGGACATAGATGCCGTATTGGTTGGGAAGATCGTGGCCTTCGAAGCGCTTGCCGCGGAACTGGACCTTCAGGCCGTCGCCGTAATCGAACATCGCAATCCAGTGGTCCTTCACATCTCCGGGGCGCGGCTCGGGGAGTTTGTCCAACAAAAAACGCCCGCACTCGCCGGTGGCGGAGAGCGGGTCGCGGCCGATCATCAGGCTGGCCATGTCGATCGAGTGGATGCTGTATTCGACGATCGATTCGCCACAGAGGTCGCGCCATTGCAGCCAGTTCTTGAGTTTTGCCTCCTGGCTGTCCGGTGGAACGCGCAATTGGAACCCGGGGCAGGTGCCTTCGATCTCGCCGAAACCGAGGGTGCCGAGGTCGCCGGCGGCGACACGGCGCGCGGCTTCATTGTAGTGGGCGAGCGCGCGGGTCTGGAAATCGACCAGGAAGCAGCGCTGCTTTTCCGTGGCCTTGCGTGCGGCGGCCTCGATGCGGGCGACGCCCGGCGCGTCCACGGCGATCGGCTTGGCGAGCCAGACGTGGAGGCCTGCTTCCACCGCGGCTTCGACCTGCTCGGGGTGGAAATACGGCGGGGAAAGCACCGCGGCGATGTCGATGCCGCCGGCTTCGATCATTTTCCGGAAGCAATCGAGGCCGGTGAAGCGGCGGTTGGCGGGAACGTTGAACTTCTCGCCCTTCTCGTCCACCGCGTCCTGGAAGTAGTCGGCAAGCGCGACGATTTCAAAGTGACCGTTCCTGAGCGCCATGTCGCCGACGTTGTTGGCGCGTCCGCCGCAGCCGATGATGCCGATGCGGAGCTTCGGGCCGGCGGCGTTCTGGGCTCGGAGGACGTTCGGGAAGGAAACGGCGGCGGCGGCAAGGCCGGAACTGGCGAGGAATCCGCGGCGGGTGGTGGGTGCGATCGGGTTGGTCATATCTTTGTGGGTATGTTGGTTCATGCCAGCAGGTCGGTGATGACACGGGCGGGCTTCACGCCCGTGAGCTTCTGGTTGAGGCCTTGGTAGGGAAAGCTGAATCGATTGAACTCGATGCCCATCAGATGGAGCAGGGTGGCGTGGAAGTCGCGCATGTGGACGGGATTGTTGGTCGCCTGGTAGCCGAGGGGATCGGTCTCGCCGTATTGCAGCCCGGGTTTCACGCCGGCACCGGCCATCCAGAGGGTGAACGAGTTCGGGTTGTGGTCGCGGCCGATGAAATTGGCGAACTTGTTGTCCAGGCCGTCGCGGTTTTCCTGCATGGGTGTGCGGCCGAACTCGCCGGACCAGATGACGAGGGTGTCGTCCAACAATCCACGCTGCTTGAGATCGGCGAGCAGCGCGGAAACGGGTTGGTCGATTTCGCTGCACTTGCGTTTGAAGCCGATGTTGATGGCGTGCTTTTCGCTGTCGCCGTGCGAGTCCCAGCCCCAGTCGAAGAGCTGGACGAAGCGGACGCCGTTTTCGACGAGCCGGCGGGCGAGCAGGCAGTTGTTGGCGAAAGACTCCCTGCCGGGCGTGCAGCCGTAGGCATCGCGGACGGTTTCGGGTTCGCGTGCGATATCCATCACCTCGGGAGCGGTGAGTTGCATGCGGAAGGCCATTTCGTATTGGGCGATGCGGGTAGCGGTCTCGGTGTCGCCGAAGTCGGCCTCGGCCTGCTGGTTGAGTTTGGCGAGCGCATCGAGCGCGGCGCGGCGGGTGGCGCGGTCGGTGCCATCCGGGTTGCGCAGGTTGAGCACGGGATCGCCGGCGGAGCGGCACTGCACGCCCTGATAGACGGAGGGGAGGAAGCCGGAGCCCCAGACGCTCTTGCCGGAGCGCGGCATCTGGCCGCCGGACATCAGCACGATGAAGCCGGGCAGGTTCTGGTTTTCCGAACCCAGGCCCCAGGTGACCCATGAGCCGATCGAGGGTTTTCCAAGGTTGGGGTGGCCGGTGTGCACCATCAGTTCGGCGGGTCCATGGTTGAACTGGTCGGTGACCATGGTGTGGACGAAGCAAAGGTCGTCCACGTGTTGGGTGAGGTGGGGGAGCTGGTCGGAAACCCATGCGCCGGATTGCCCGTATTGCTTGAAGGAAAACTGCGGGCCTAACAGCTTCGGGGTTCCCTGGATGAAGGCGAAGCGCTGGCCTTCGAGGAATTCCTGCGGGCAGTCCTTGCCGTGGTATTTGGCGAGTTCGGGTTTGTAGTGGAAGAGGTCGAGGGTGCTTGGCGCGCCGAGCATGTGGAGGTAAATGACGCGTTTCACCTTCGGCGCGAACATCGGCGGCGTGGGCAGCAGCGGCGCGGCGGGATCGGGAACGGTGAGAGCCGGTGCACCGAAACTCCGGCCCAGCGAGGCGAGATACAGCGCGCCGAGCCCGGTGGTGCAGTCGCGCAGAAAGTGGCGGCGGGTGCGGTGTTGGAGCGGATGGTGCATGGTGGGTAGGGTCGGCTTGATCGAACGGACAGGTCCGGTCTATTTCACCAGTGCCTCGTCGAGATTGAGCAGCACGGAGGCGATTACGGTGAACGCGTCCTCGCGGTTTTCAAGCTGGCGGTGGAGGGCGAGGAGCTGATTGAGGCGTTCCTCGTTTGGCCGGCGCGAGGTGGTGATGCGATAGGCGGTGGCGAGCTTGGTGGGCAGGTCGCCGGGGATTTCATTGGCGATGCGGCGGCCGAGGGCTTGGGCGAACTCGGCGTGGGCGGGCGAGTTCAGCGTGTCGAGCGCCTGCAGCGGAGTGTTGGAAAGCATGCGGCGCGGGGTGCAGAATTCCCGGGTGGGTGCGTCGAAGGTGGCGAATGCGGGATATGGGTTGGTGTGCTTGATGTAGGTGTAAAGCGAACGGCGGTAGCGGTCGGGATGCCCGGGCGCGGGGGTGGTCCATTTTTCCCGGCTCTCGAAGGGGGTCCACCCGCCATCCGGCATGGGCGGAAACACCGGCGGGCCGAACGGTTTTGGAGCGAAAAGTCCCGATGCGACCAATCCGTGATCGCGAACCGCCTCGGCGCTCAGGCGCACGCGCGGGCCGCGGGAAAGCAGGCGGTTGTGCGGATCCGCCTGGTGGTGGGGTTGATTGGCGGCGGCGCATTGGCGGTAGGTCGCGCTTGTCAGGATTTCGCGCAGCATGGCCTTCTGGCTCCAGCGGTGGGTTTCGCGATAGCGGATGGCGAGGTGGTCCAACATTTCCGGGTGGCTGGGTTTGCTGCCGGACGAGCCGAAGTCTTCGAGCGTTTCGACCAAGCCGCGGCCGAAGAGTTGCTCCCACAGGCGGTTGACCGCGACGCGCGCGGTGAGCGGGTTTTCGGCGGATACGAGCCAGCGTGCGAAGGCAAGGCGGTCGGCGGGCGCATCGGCTGGCAGTTTTCCGAACAGCGCCGGAATGCCGGGTTGTTGCAAACCGGTATCCTTGTCGAGCCAGTTGCCGCGTATGAAGACATGGGTGGGCCGTTCGAGATGGGGCGCGACGGACTCGATGACCGGCAGCCGCATCGCCTGGTGTTTGGCGAAGGCGGCGTCGATTTCCGCGATGCGGGCGAACGCCGCGACGGAGGCCGGAGCCTTGGCTAGGGATGTCCAACGGGCGTCGTTTGTCAGAAAAACGCGGCCGCGTTTGGCGACCATCGGGATGCTCAGTGCGGCATTGAGCCGGTGAGCGAGGGTGAGGCGCAGGGGGGCGGCGGCGATGGGCTGGTCGAAAACCAACACGCAGGAACGCGGCCGGTCGATCTTCGGGTATGCACCCCAGCCCTTGGGCGACTTGTCGAGACTGAGTTGTGGGTCGTGAAATGGATCGGGCTCGTCGCCGATGACTCGCAGGATGGTGACGGGCGACTCGCTGCCGTCGGCGGCGGTGGAGTGCAGCGCGATGTTGGACAAGACCGCCCCCCATTCGGGTGTGTGGATGGCGGTTTCCGGGTCGGTCGGCAGAATTTCCACCTTGATGGCGGAGATTTCCGCCAAGCCGGCCGGTGGTTCGATATCGAGATCGAAAGCCGAGCCGGTGGAGGCCGTGCCATTGACCCGGAATTCCGTGGTGCCTTGGAGGGTCGTATTTCCCAAAGCGACCTGTTTGGACCGCGCCTGCATCGCTTTGGGAGCCAGCCATTGGGTTTCGGCACGCAGGGTGTGCTGGCCTGCATGTATATCATTGAGCAGCGATTTGCGCTCGTGCCACCAGCCGGCGAAATCGTCACTCATCGCCGGATCCTTGGGCACCGGCAGCAACGGGTAATGTTCACTGAGGTCGTAATCGCGGGCGTTGTTGAAGAAGGCGTAGGAGTGGTAATATTCTTCGTGGAATATCGGGTCGTAGGGATGCGAGTGGCATTGCACGCAGGACATCGTGACGGCCTGCCAGCTTTCCCAGGTGGCGGCCACGCGATCCATCACGGCGGCGACGCGGAATTCCTCGTCATCGGCCCCGCCCTCGCCGTTGTTCTGCGACTGGCGGTGGAAATTGGTGGCGATGAGGTCGTCGAGCTTCGGTTCCGGCAGGAGATCGCCGGCGAGTTGTTTGATGGTGAATTCATCGAAGGGCATGTCCGCATTGTAGGCGCGCACCACCCAATCGCGGAACGGCCAGGCCGGGCGCGGCTGGTCGTGGCCGAGGCCTTCGGTGTCGGCGTAGCGGGCGAGATCGAGGCATGTGGCGGCCCAGCGTTCGCCGTAGTGGGGCGAGTCCAGCAGTCGGTCGATTTCGCGCTGCCATGCGCCATCGGGATCGGATTTCCAGGCGGATTCGAACGCGTCAAGTTCGGCCAATGTCGGTGGCAGGCCGATGAGATCGATGGACAAGCGGCGAAGCAGCAAGCCGGGCTCGGCCTGGGGGTTGGGTGATAGTTTTTCCGCTTCGAGGCGCGCGAGCACGAAACGGTCGATGGAATTTTTCGGCCAATCCGTCTGCCGGGTGGCCGGTGGCGGGTGATCGGCGGGTTTGACGAATGCCCAGTGTTCCTGCCAGGGCGCGCCTTCCTTGATCCATTGACGGAGCTTTTGGATATCGGCCGTCGGCAGAGGCGGGCCGTGATCCGGCTGCGGCATGATTTCATCCGGGTCGGTGGAGTTGACACGGCGGATCAGTTCCGACGCGGCCGGGTCTCCGGGAACAATCGTGCGTTTGCCGGAGTCGCCTGCGGCCAGCGCTTTCTCGCGAAAGACGAATGAGATGCCGCCTGCCTCTTTCACACCACCGTGGCAGGCGGTGCAATGGTGGGTGAGTATGGGGCGGATGTCGCGGTTGAAGTCGATGGAGCCCGCATGGATCATGCAAGTGGCAGGCAGTAATGCGAATAGAGGGGCTGATCTCATGGAGCGATGGCAATCACTGAGGCGTATTTTGATGACGTCGGGAAGCCCCGGATGTTGGCATGCAAACGAGATCCCCGGGCGGAGAGCTTCGGCAGCACGGAAAGGCGTGCCGACAGGGGTGCGAAAGTTCCATGGTGGTGGCCCGGATCAGGGCTTCCTGATGAAGACATTTCGGAACTGCACGAGCGCCGAGGCGTTGTTGTAGCTGCCGTCCTTTTCCTTGCCGCCATGGTGTTGGAACCCGACCGGTCCGCTGGCCGGGATGCCGGGAAGCTGGGCGTTTTCAATCACCACTTGGCCGTTGAGGTTCACGGTGAGGCGGTCTCCGGCCATGCGGATGATGAAGCGGTTCCACTCGCCGACCGGATTGTCGGCACGGACTTTCGGGGTGACACCGGCGCGCACTTCGGGCGGCATGTTCTTGTCCATCCGGTAGCCATAGACCTCACCGGAGCCGACGGGCCAGCACCAGATATTGCACTGGGATTTCACTTGTCCGCGCAGGAGGATGCCGGAGTCGGCATTCGGTGTGGGGGTGATGATGTCCTTGCCATCGGGCCCTTTCTTGTGCGAGCCGTCCGGCAGCACGGTGGGCACCGGGTAGAGGCCGTGGGTTTCCTTGATGCGCCAATCGACATGCAGCTCGAAGTCTCCGAACGATTCCTCGGTCCACAGGTTTTCGCCCGCCAGTGCGTCGTAGTCGATCACTCCATCGACGACCTTCCAGTGGCCTTCACTTTTCGGTCCGAGCTTCCAGCCGTCGAGTGTCTTGCCGTCGAACAGGGAAGTCATGCCATTGGGCACGTTATGGTTTCCGGGCAGCGGAAGAATCTCGATCTTGCGGAACTCGGTGGGATGGGTCTCCGCCTGAATGGCGATGTAGCCGCTGGTGAGCGGGGTGCCGTCCTGCAGCATGGTTTGCTGATAACGAAGCACCTCATTGCCATTGACGTAGTGGATGATCTCCTCGCCGCCGCGGACTTCGGCCTCGATGGTGACCCATTCCAGACCGCTCATCGGAGCGCCGGATGCGGAGTCATCCCCGCCTTCGTATTCCTTGCCGTCGCGCATCACTTTGGTCCCCGGGGTGAAAAGGCAGCCCACCGGGCGGTTTGCGGTATGCGGATTCATTGTGGCGTCCGCACCGCTCATTTGCACTTCGATGGAGGTTGGGAATTTCTGCTCCAGCGCCATCGTTTCCGGTGCCTGGCTGTGGAGCATGAAACCGTTGTTGCGGAACGCCCATTCGGGACCGCCGGCGAGTTGCCCGCCAGTGAAGCGGAACTCGGCGCGGATGCGGTAATGGCTGTAGGGGGTCTTGTAAAACAAGTGGCCGAAGCGGCCGTCGAATGTTTCCGCATCGGCATAACTCACCTTGAGCAGGCCGTTCTCGACGCGGAAGATGTCATGGTGGTTTTCGCCGACCTTCATTTCGGCGAACTTCGGTGTCCAACCGTCGAGATCCCTGCCGTTGAAGAGCGGGAGCCAGTTTTCCGCGTGGGCGGTGCCGACTGCCAGGGAGATGGCGAGGGCGATAGCTGGAATACATTTCATACCGTGTGGACCATACGGCCGGCGGCCGTTTGATCTCGCAACAAAAAAAACGGTTGGCGCGGCAAGCTCATGCGCCCAGGGATGCGACCAGCCATTCACGGAAGACTTTGTTGTCCGCTTGCATGGGGATGGCGTGTTTCTGGCGTTGGGCGAGGATTGCGAGGCGCCCGGGGATTTCCAAGCTGCCGGGGCCGAGTTCCGCCTCGATCACGTCGGGAAACTTGGCGGGGTGTGCGGTTTCGAGCGTGATGGTGGCGGAGCACGGGTGTTGAGCGCGCCATGCCCCGGCGGCAAGCCAACCGACCGCTCCGTGGGGATCGATCACATAGTCGTGGAGTGATTTCACTTCGCGGATGGCGGCGCGGGTCGCTTCGTCGTCGAATGCGATGCCGGAGACATGGCGTTTCATCTCGTCCCAGGATTGGCCGAAGAGCGCCTGCATGCGGACGAAGTTCGATGGTGCGCCGACGTCCATGGCATTCGAGATGGTCTGCTGGCTGGGACGCGGCTGATAGATCCCGCTGTGCAGGAACCGGGGCACCACATCGTTGCGGTTGGTGGCGGCGACGAAGTGATCCACCGGCAGTCCGAGTTTCATGGCGAGCAGGCCGGCGGTGAGGTTGCCGAAGTTTCCGGAGGGCACGACGAACACGGGCTGCACGCCCTCGGGCAACTGGCGCGCGGCGTGGATGTAATAAAAGCTCTGCGGCACGAGCCGGGCGAGATTGATGGAGTTGGCGGAGGTCAGGTTGAGCTTCTCGGAGAGTCCGCGGTCGAGGAACGCGGCCTTCACCATCGCCTGGCAGTCGTCGAAGGAACCGTCCACTTCGAGCGCGGTGATGTTGCCGCCGAGTGCGGTGAGCTGCTTTTCCTGAAGGCCGGAAACCTTGCCTTCGGGATAAAGAATCACCACGCGGGTGCCCTCGACGTGGAGGAAGGCGGAGGCCACCGCGCCGCCGGTGTCGCCGGAGGTGGCCACGAGCACGGTGAGCATGCGATCGTCGTTGCGTGTGAGCCATGCCATCAGCCGCGCCATGAAACGCGCGCCGAAATCCTTGAACGCGAGTGTCGGCCCGTGGAACAACTCGAGAATATGGTCGCCTGGCGCCAGTGTGACCACCGGGGCGTCGAATTCGAGTGTGCCCTCGACTATTTCGCGCAGCGCGGAACTTGGCACATCCTGGCCGAAGAATGCCTCGGCCACGGCGAAGCCGGTTTCCCGAAAGTCAAGCTGCCGCCAGGTTTTCCAGAAATCATCGGAAAGGACCGGCAGTGCGTCGGGCATGTAGAGGCCGTTGTCCGGCGGCAGCGAGCGCAGGATGGCTTCCTTGAGATCGACTTTGGGCGACGGATTGTTGGTGGAGTGGTAGAGCATGACGGGATCAGAAGAACCACCAGCCGCGTTTCTTGCGTTTGTGGCGGCCATCGCCGACGGAAAGCACCTTGAGGTGGGTGGTGGTGAGGCCCTTGTGCTTGAAGCCGAGTTGTTTGGCGGCGCGCGGGGTGACGTCGAGGTGGCGGCCGGCGATGAACGGCCCGCGGTCGTTGATGCGGAGCTTGACCGATTTGCCGTTTTCCAGATTGGTGACCTTGACAAGGCAGGGCAGGGGAAGCGTCTTGTGCGCGCCGGTGAGGTGCCATGGCATCACCTTCTCGCCGAGCGAGGTGTTGCCGCGCTTCAGGCCGAACCATTTGGATTCATTGTACCAAGAACAGATGCCGGTTTCCTGATGACCGAGTGCCTGCTCGACGCTCATCGGTTGGTAGGACTGGCCGCGCACCGTGTAGCCGCGTGTCATGTAGCCGTCGTAGCCGGACGGGCGGGCACAGGCGCTGAGGGAAACGCAGGCGAGCAATGCGGCTGACCGCCGAAGCCACTGGCGCTGCGGGTATTGCTCACGCAAGCTCATGGGACCCACTTCCCAAGGATGCAGATTCGGTGATTCCGCAGTGCGGCGACGGTCATTTCTTCTCGCGGATGAGCTTGAGGGTGGTGGCCACTTTTTCCTTCATCTCCTTGCCGGGCTTGAACTTGACCGCGGCACGCGCGGGGATCGGCACGTCCTTGTCGGGGTCCTTGGGATTGCGGCCGATCTTGGCTTTCATTTCCCGCACTTGGAAGGCACCGAAGTTGCGCATCACCACGGTGTCTCCCTTGGCGAGCGACTCGGTGATTTCGTCGATGAGTGCCTGGATCACCTCGAGGACTTCATGCTGGGTGATCCGGTGGTTTTCCTCGCCGAGGCGATTGGTGATCTTGATGGCGAGGTCGCGTTTGGTGACGGTTTCCATGGCTGGGGAATGCGTGTCGGTTTTTGGTTTCGCGGAATGAATAGCGTCCGGCGTCCATTTGTCGCGCGAAAAATCGCTTAATTTGCAAAGGCTTACGTGTCATCGGCCGCATCCATGCGCGGTGTCCCGAGGACGGCCGCGGTGGTCTTGAAATGGAGCTTGGCCACCTTGCCGAGGGCCTCGCGGCCATGGCGGGCGATCACCTCGCGGCCCGCGGCCGTGACTGCCGATGAGGCACCGGGCGGCAGTTTCACACCGCCGGCGGCGGAGGTTTTTTCCATCCAATCGACGAAGCGCTCACGGGCGAGGATGGAGGCGGCGGCCACGGCGATGTCGGACTCGCCCTTGGTGCGTTGTTCGAGGTGGAGGGTGGTGCCCTTTTCGCACAGCGCCCGCTCCAGCACGTCGCGGCGGGCGAACTGGTCGCTGAGCGCGCGCGGGCAGTCGGGCCGGGCGGCGGCGAGTTTTCCGATCACCCGCGCGTGGCCCCAGGCGAGCAAACGGTTGAGGTTCTTGAATGAAGCATACATTTCGTTGTAGCGTTCCGGACCGATGGACACGACTTCGAACGCGATGCCGGGGACCGCCCGGATGGCGGCGGCCAGCTGGCGGATGCGCGCGGCGCTGGCCACGCGCTTCGAGTCCATCACCCCGGCTCTGATCAAGGCACGGGCGATGGCTGAATCGGTGAACACCCCGGCGATGACCAGCGGGCCGAAAAAGTCGCCCTTGCCGCTCTCGTCGATGCCGAAATGCGGCTCGAACTGTGCGGGGTCGTGGATTTCCTCGTAGCCGAGTTTCGCCTCGCCGATCACTTCCGGTTCCAGCGTGAAGCGGACGAAGTCCTCCGTATCCCTGCCCTGCACCAGGACCTTGGGGCCTTTCTGATAGACCGTGACATTCAGCTTGCCCTTGCGTGCGGAAAACAACGCATGCGGCTTCGATTCAAACTCGAATCCGCGGCCGGCGAGGATTTCGCGCAGCGTCGCGGCCTGCGCGGGGCTGAGCGGTGCGGTGTGGCTGGTCACGGCCCGCGAGCCTTCCCGCGGACCGCTGCCGAATCAAGAGCATAGACTTGCGGCTTGCGGGACATGCCGCGCCGGACAGAATCCCGCCCGTGGATTCCGCGCCCCTTGGATTTTTCGATTCCGGCGTCGGCGGCCTGACGGTCGTGCGTGCCGTGCAGGAATTGCTGCCCGCCGAAAACATCCTCTATTTGGGAGACACCGCGCGGCTGCCCTACGGTTCGAAAAGCCCGGGAACGATCCGCCAGTTTGCCGACGAGGACGCGCGCTTCCTGATCGAGCGCGGCGTCAAGGCGATCGTCGTGGCCTGCAACACGGCCACCGCTCATGCCCTGCCCGGGCTGCGGGAAAAATACCGGCTGCCCATCCTGGGCGTCATCGAAGCGGGAGTCGAGTCCGCGCTGGCGAATCCGGACGCCGAGCGCATCGGCATCATCGCCACCCGCGGCACCATCCGCTCGCACGCCTACCAGCACGCGCTCGCCCTGCGCCGCACCGGCCTGATCATCCATGCCCGGGAAACGCCGCTGCTGGTGCCGCTGATCGAGGAGGATTGGATCGAGCACCCGGCCACCGAGATCGTCCTGCGTTCCTATCTCGATCCGCTTGTCCAGCGTGGCATCGACACACTGCTGCTCGCCTGCACCCATTATCCGCTGCTCATCCCCGCTTTGCGGAAACTCCTGCCGGATGGCGTCCGGCTGGTCGATTCCGCCACCACCTGCGCCGAACACCTGCGGCGCGAACTCGCGTCGCTCGACCTGCTCGCCGCCGCACCGGAAGACGGGAGGCTCGAAGTGCATCTCACCGACCTCTCCGAGGAATTCGAAACGCTCGCCCGGCGTTTCCTCAAGCGCACCCCCGGCAGAATCCATCGCGCCGTGCTTTCGTGACAACCGCTCATCCCGCCAGCGATTGCAGCCGCCGGCCGCCCTGCAGGTGCGTGGAATCCGCGCAGGCCGCCGATGCGCAAATCGATGATAATTTTGTCGTATCATCCCCGTTGCCTGCGGGCCGGGGTGTGCACACTGTCATCAACAAGATTCACGTTTCAGCAGTCCATGAAACCGCCAAGACCAAGCATCAAGCAGCCGATGATCCTCCTCGCCACCATGGCCGCGCTGTGCCAGGCACCGCTTGATGCGGTTGATGTGACGCAGGCCGGCAGCAAGGTTTCCATCTCGAACGATCTGCTGCAGCTCACCTTTGATCTGGATTCCGGCACTTGGTCGGGCAGCGATCTCGGCACGGAAACCAAGGTTTTCGCCAACGCGCGCTTCACGGTGGATGAGGTCGGCTGGAAAAAGCCGGCCGGAGTTTCCAGAAGCTGGAGTGAGGACGAGGTGCAGGATCGTTTCGGCAAGGGCCGCACGCTCACGATCACCGAGACGCCCGCTGGCGGTTATGCGCCGGTCAAGTCGCTGCACCTGACCGTCTATGACGGCCAGCCGTTCGCGTCGCTCGGATTTTCGGTGACCAACCAGCGCGGGTTCCCGATGCGCGTCGCCCGCATCGGCGTGATCGACAAAGCCGCTTTTCTTCCCGGGAAAAAACCCACCCGGCCACAGGTCCTGCGCGGCGGTGCCGGTGCCGAGAAAAACCGTGTCGAAAACCAGCTCGGCATCGATGCACACAACAACATCCTCGTCACCGGCAAGCTGGACGGGCGCCGCCACTCGTTCGTCGCGGGCGGCCTGCGATATCGCGATTTCCTGAGGCGGCTAGTCATCGATGAAAGGAGGTCCGAGCTGACCGTCACCATCGAGGACCCATTCGGCAAGCTGGTGCCACCGGGCACGACCTACAATGCGGTGGACAGCGTCTTCCTGGACTTCGTCACGCAGGATCCCTATGCGTCGCTCGAGGCCTACGGCATGGCCATGCGTGCCGCCAACATGGCGAATCCCAAGCCATACGATTTCCCCACGCTCTGCGGCTGGCTCGTTTCCCAAGGCAGTTATGGCGAAGGCCGGCCGATCAACGACTCGAATTCGCTCGTCAACCAGATGGAACTGGCCGCGGGTTCCGGCTTGCTCGACTACACACCGGTCGCGATCCGCCTCGAGCCGGATTTTTACTGCGACCGAAACTACGGCGACACCCAGCAGGGATGGTGGAATGACGCGAAGTGGGCGCAATACGGCTCGCTCACGCCGCCCTATGAAACCTTCGGGAAATTCTGTGGCAGGATCCGCGAGCTCGGAGGCATTCCGTTCACCTACATCCAGAGCAACATGCCTTCCAACGACTTCGCGCTCGCCCATCCCGAGTGGATGATGCGAAGGGACATCTCGCGCCTTCATGCCGAGCACCGCCACCACATGCCATTCGTGAAATTCGATTTCACCCATCCCGGCTTCCAGGCCCACACGCTCGCGATGTGGCAGCGCCTTGCCAAGGATGGTCTGCAGGGCATTAAGTTCGATTATCCGGAAAGCGCATGGATACCCACCGGTGGCTTCCATGACGAGACCCACACCACCACCACCGCCTACCGCAAGGTGTTCGAACTCGCCCGCGAGGGCCTCGGCGGCGCTGCATTCATCCACGAGCGCAACCTCGGCGAATACGGCACTCCCACGCTCGATGTCACCGCCGGCATCGTCGATCTCCAGCGGGTCTGGGACGATTCCTCGCACTTCGAGCCCGAGATGGCATCCCGCATGGGGCTGCGCTGGTACAAGAACCGCAGTGTCTTCGGCTATTATCCCGACGGGAAATCGTTCAAGAACATGGATGCCGATGCCCGCCGCACCATGCTCACGCTCGTCGGCCTCATCTCCGGCCGTCTTGAACTCGGCACTTCCTTCGGCCGGATGACACCGGAGGAACAACATGACCTCACCCGCCTCTACCCTTTGCTCGATGGCACCCGCTCGTTCCGGCCGGTGGACATGTTGTCTGCCGCCCCTGCGGACCCATCCGTGTATGTCTATGCCGATGGCACCGATGCGGCGCAGCTTATTCTCTGCAACAACCACGACGACACGCGCACCATTGCCGCGCCGCTTTCAGGCGACCAGGCGGACAGCGGATCACTCGGGCTGGATCCGGCCGCGCGCTATTATGTTTATGATTTCTGGAACGATATGTTCCTCGGCGAAGTCCCGGGCAACGGCAGCTTTTCCCGACCGCTCAAACCGCTCCAATCGCTGGTTTACTCGCTGCGCCGGAAAATGGACCACCCGCAGGTCCTTTCCATCAACCGCCACATCATGCAGGGGCTGCGCGAGCTGTCCCGGGTGCAATGGAACCCCGCCACGCTCACTTCCAGCGGCAGGGCCGCGGTCGGCGGCGGCGAACCTTTTGTCATTTCGTTCGCGGCCAACGGCCATCATCCGGCACAAGCCAGCGCATCAACCGGCAGCGCACAGGTCACACATGACGGAAATTCGGTGAAGCTCACCCTCTCTGGGGAGGACAACGCAGATGTCCAGTGGTCCGTCGTGTGGAAAAAATGACCCGATCGGAGTTCTTTTCCGGATCTGCCGCAGTTCGCTGCAATGGCGGTAGCAGGTGGCACGTAATCACGCAATATCCGGGCCACGCCCGCCATTTTATGAAATCCGCCCATTTGCTGTATCTCGCCACTGCATTGCTCGTCCTGCCTGCCAACGCCGCCGCCGAGGCTTACTACAAGGAATCCCCGCTCTTCTCGACGGCCCCCGATCCCAACAAATCGGTCAGCGAGCTCACCCGTTTCGGGCCGGTCGGCATGTCGCTGGAACTCCACCAGCCCGCCTTCATCCTGAAGGTCGGCACCATCGAACCCGGCTCGCCCGCCGAAGCCACCGGGGTGTTCCGGAAAGGCCAGATCATCGAGTCGATCAATGGCGAGACACTCAAGGACATCGATCCGCGCATCCAGCTCGGCGACATCGTCGCCAAGTCTGAGGCCACCGACGGCGTGCTGAGGTTCAGGATCAAGGACCAGGCCGATGCCGCCGCCACGGAGGCGATCGTGAAAATCCCCGTGCTTGGCTCCTACACGCCCACCTGGCCGCTCACTTGTGCCAAGTCCGACAAAATCGTCCGCAATTTCGCCGAATACCTCAAGCAACCGGGCACGCCCAAGGGCTTCGCCGACATCGGCATGTTGTTCCTGCTCTCCACCGGCGACGATTCCGACCTGCCCGCCGTGAGAGATTGGGTCCACGGCCTGAAGGGCAAGAAAAGCAGCGGCTACGCCTGGCACATTGGCTACGGTGGCCTCGCCATCTGCGAGTATTACCTGCGCACCGGCGATGCCGAGGCGCTGCCGGTGATCCAGCAATGGGTGGATGCCGCCGCCAAGGGGGAATATCTCGACGGCTGGGCCGGCCGCGGCGGCGTGCCCCATCTGGGCTATGGCAACGGTCACCTCAATGCCGGCGGCACGCACGTCGTCACTTTCCTGCTGCTCGCCAAGCAATGCGGCGCCGATGTGGACGAAAGCCTGCTGCAGCGCACGCTCGTCCACTTTTTCCGCTACGCCGGCCGTGGCCTCAATCCCTATGGCGACGATCGCCCCGAGACATCGTTCGTGGACAATGGCAAGAATGGCAAGCTTGCCTTCGCCATGGCCGCCGCCGCCTCGCTCACGCCGGAAGGCGAGGATTCGATCTATGCCAAGGCCCGCGACCACATGGCAATGACGGGTTTTTACACCACCACCTTCATGCTTCACGGCCACACCGGCGGCGGCATCGGGGAAATCTGGCGCAGCGCCTCCATGGGACTCCTGAATGACAAAAACCCGAAGCGATTCCGCGAGTTCATGGATCATCGCCGCTGGCATTACGAGATGTCCCGGCGCTTCAACGGCACCTTCGCCATCCTCGGCGGGGCGGGCTATGACAAGGAGGAATGGGGCACCGCCTACGCCCTCACCTACACCGTTCCGCGCAAGACCCTCCGCATCACCGGCGCGCCGCCATCGAAGTTCTCGAAAACCCACTCGCTGCCGCAGCGCCCCTGGGGCACCGCAGCGGACGATGTCTTCGTCTCGCTCGATCCGGTGGCCGGCGGCGACATCGATCCCGCCCGGGAAACCCTCACCCGGGATTCCTCCAAGCCCCTCATCGGGCGGCTGAATGCGAAAGAGCTCACCGATGACGAAATCCGCCATTATCTTCACCATCCGGATTATCTCATCCGCAACATGGTGGCCCTCAACGCCGCCGGCCTCTCGTGCGACTACATGTTTCCGAAACCCGGCCAGCGCGTGCGCCCGGCATTGCTGGAGGAATTCTGCAAACACTCCGACCCGCGAGTTCGCAATGCCGGCATCCGGGCCGCCATCGCCGCCCCCGTCCGGACCGCCGTCCCCATCGCTGTCGGTGTCCGTGTCCGTATCGGCGTCCGTATCCGCATCCGCGTCGGCGTCCGCGTACCGCTTATCGGCGTAGCGAGCGATTTCGGCCTCGGGGTACCAGATACTCTGCGTCAGCGGGGTGATCCGCTGGCCGACGAGCTTTCCGGGCGGCTGGCCAAAGCCGCCGGGGGCGCCCGCT
>JBMTCD010000042.1:0-20421 GCA_049430545.1 Luteolibacter sp. | reverse complement strand
TTGCCGTCGCCAAGGGCCGGGCCACCCGCCCGGACATCAAGCTCGGCATCTGCGGCGAGCACGGCGGCGATCCGGATTCGGTGAAGTTCTGCCACAAGCTCGGCCTCAACTACGTCTCCTGCTCGCCCTACCGCGTGCCGGTCGCCCGCCTCGCCGCCGCCCAAGCGGCGCTCGAGGAGGAAAAGGCCGCCGCTCCCGTGGCCAAGAAGGCCGCCAGGAAGAAGTGAAAATTGCAGCGGCGGTCTGTGACCGTCGCCACAGCTCGGAAAAAAGCCGTCCCGGAAAACCGGGGCGGCTTTTTCATGCAACCCGATAACCCAGGTCGAATCGCTTCCTGCCACCCAACCTTCAAATGAGCAAAAAATTTCCCGCCTCATCTCGTGGATGCGAAAGTGAATTGCCACAAGCCATTCATTATCTGAGTCCATTCACGTTCAACTGCGGTTCCATTTCATTTTTTCAGGCTAACCCGTCTTCGCGGACTGAGGAGGGGGCTGAGGCTGGAACCCTTGATTTTACGACATCTTGGTCAAAAAGTCGGCACTACAGGATTTGCTCAATTCGATGGCAGCTGCGGTGGGGCTTGTATCTTGGGTGGTGCTTGCTCCGCAAGTTGCGCTTTCATCCAGACCCCGGCGCAGCGCGGGTTCAGGTGCTCGAAAGGAACATGGAGCCACAAGCGGGCACGGATGATCATTGATCCGTTGTTTTCAGCTCTCCGGGTCTTGGCATCCGCACTTGCGGCCTGGATGAAACATCATCCGTTTTTGCCGAGCACCATGGCGAGATGGAACACCGCCGCGAAGAGCACCAGCTGCATGCCGGCGAGCGCCAGCGTGCGGTTGTAAACCGGCCCTGGCGGGCGGGTGAGCACCACCCAGATCACGCGCGGGCCGATCAACATCACCGGCAGGCTGGCGAGCATGAGATGGGGCATGCCGAAGCCGATCCACAGCAAGCCGGCGAAGGCGGCGATCTTGATTTCCAGCCAGATCACCGCGGCGGCGGTTTTCGCGCCGAAGCGCACGGCGAGGGTGCGCTTGCCGGTGGTGGCGTCCTCATCGCGATCGCGGAAGTTGTTGATGGAAATGAGCAGTGCCGACAGCAGGCCGGTCTGTGCGCCTAACAGAAACGCCTCGGGCGGCCAGCCGCCGGTTTGGATGAAAACCGTGCCCGCCACCGCGACCAGCCCGAAGAACAGGATGACGAAGATTTCCCCCATCCCGCGGTAGGCGAGCGGGAATGGCCCGCCGGTGTAGCCGTAGGCGAGGAAGAGCGAGGGCAGACCGATGGCAAGCAGCGGCCAGCCGCGCGCCTGATAGAGAATCAAACCGGAGACGATGGCGACGATGAGAAATCCCGCTGCCATGCCCATGACGGCGCGTTCGCTGAGCAAACCGCTGGCGGTGACACGTTGCGGGCCAAGGCGGCGGGAAGTATCCGCCCCTTTGCGGTGATCGATGGCGTCGTTGAAAAAATTGGTGGCCAGTTGGATGGCGAGCGCGCCTAGCAGCGTGCAAGTGGCGAGCCATCCATCAAACACTCCTTCCATGGCCCGGGCGAGAACGCATCCGCTCCACACCGGCACGATGGCCGCAGGCAGGGTTTTCGGGCGCGCGGCCAGCAGGCAGGATCTCAGGGTGGCGGAAGATATCATATGCGATGGATTCGATTTGCGTCCCGCCGGATCGTCAACGGCTGTCGAGCTGGAAGACCTGGCCCGAAGTGTGCGGCAAGTCCTCATGCAGGTGGCGGATGAAGCGCGCGACGCATTCGCAGGTGTTGAATCGGCCGAGCACATGACTGGCGAGCACTTCGGCGCGGCGGGCGGCAGTCACATGGGCGGTCATACGCGTTTCCAGGAATCCGGGCAGGATGGCGTTCACGCGGATGTTTTCCGGGCCATGGGCACGGGCGAGCTCGCGGGTGAGTCCCAGCAGCGCCGCCTTGGCGGTGGCATAGGCGATTTGGCCGGGCGGAGGCGAAACCGCGGATTGGCTCGAAATGAATACCACATGTCCCCCGCCACGTTCCGCCATGCCGGGGATCACAGAATGCGCGCATTTCCGGGCTCCGCGGATACCCACATTCCAAACCTCGTCCCATGCCGCCGCGGGAAGCCGTGCCAATGGCCCATCCCGCGTGATCCCGGCGGCACAGACGAGCAAGTCGGGCCGACGCGTCGCGAAGTAGCGGACGATTTCATCCGGGCGAGACACATCCAGCTCCGCGCTGCCGGGCGCATCGACCGACCAGCCGGCATGGCGCAATTCGCCCGCCACGGCCGCGCCAAGCGTGCCGGAACCTCCGGTGATCACAGCCTGCAAATGGACGGCGGACATGCTGCGAAGAGCTTGCGCCCTGCCCGGGGTGACGGGCAAGCGCGGTGAACTTTCATAACCCGTGAAATGTTTGGGAACAACTTGGGAACGTCCGGGCAAAGATGCCGCGCATGATGGCGGTCCATGGCACTTGTGCCTCCGCCATGCGGTTTGTTCCGCAAGTTGTTCGTGCCGTGGAACGCCGGTGGTTCAGGTGCGGAACACGGTTTTGCGGCGTTTGTTCACACGATTAAGAAGAAGAATTCTTAAGCTGAAAATCAATTCATTCTCAGAGAAGCGAATGGATCGATGCTCGACAGCGGGTGGTTTGCTTGGAAAAAGAAAAACGGCCACGGGCATCTTGCCGGTGGCCGTTCATGGAATGCAGGAAGCTGCGTCTGCCGCTCAGAGCAGCATCAGGGCGGGTTGCTCGATGAGTTTCCTCACTTCCGCAAGGAACTGGGCGGCGACCGCGCCATCGACGACCCGGTGGTCGCAGGAGAGCCCGAGGTTCATCCTCAGGCCCGGAACGATCTGGCCGTTCTTGACGACGGGTTTCTCGATCGCGGCGCCCACCGAAAGGATGGCGGCTTGTGGCGGATTGATGATGGCGTCGAAGGATTCGATGCCCCAGGCACCGAGGTTGGAGACGGTGATGGTGCCGCCGTCGAACTCGTCGGGCCGGAGTTTCTTGTCCTTGGCACGGGCGGCGAAGTCCTTCACGGCGCGGGAAATGGCGAGCAGCGATTTTTCCTCTGCCTGCTTGATGACCGGGGTGACGAGGCCGTCCTCGACGGCCACGGCGACCGAGAGGCCCACGTGGCGGTAGCGGACGATGTGTTCGCCGGCGAACGAGGCGTTGATCGCCGGCACGGCCTGGGCGGCGTTGATGACCGCCTTGAGCACGAAGTCGTTGACCGAGTATTTGTTGCCGTGGGTTTTTTCGGCCTGCTCGTTGACTTGCTTGCGCAGGCCCATCAATGGGGCGGCGTCCACTTCAAGGTGGAGGTAGAAATGCGGGATGGTGACCTTGGACGTCAGCAGGCGCGAGGCGATCACCTTGCGCATGGTGCTCAGTTCGACGGTCTCATCGCCATCCTTGGCCACCGGCTGGATGGCCTGGATCGCGGGAGTGGCTGCCCCTTGGGACGGCTGGGCCGATGTGGCCTTGGCCCTGGCGGATGTGGCAAGGGCCGCGGCGGCTCCGGCTTCGGAGGATTTCGCCGGCCTGGCGGGCGATTTCGCGGCAGCCTCGACGTCCGCGCGGACGATCCGGCCGGCGGGTCCGCTGCCGGACAGCTTCGCGAGATTCACACCGAGCTCGGTGGCCACCTTGCGGGCCAACGGCGAGGCAATCACGCGACCACCGGATGAACTGTCGGCGGCCTGGTCGGCTCGGGGCGCGGGCGATTGTGGTTTCGGCGATTCCATATCGGTTTTTTGCTCCTTGCCGAGAGGCCCGTCGTCCTTATCGGGATGCACGTCGAGATCAGCCTCATCGGGAGTGCGGCCGGAATCGCCATTGAGAACCGCGAGGATGGCGCCGATTGGGGCTTTTTCCCCGGCCTGGACCTTGATTTCGGTGAGCACCCCATCGTCGAAAGCCTCCATTTCCATGGTCGCCTTGTCGGTTTCGATTTCGGCGAGGACGTCGCCGATTTCGATACTGTCACCGACTTGTTTGAGCCATTTGACGACGGTGCCCTCGGTCATGGTGTCCGAGAGCTTGGGCATTTCGATATGGATAGGCATGGCGGATGGAAACGGGTGCGGGAAGGATGGGAAAACAACGGTCGATTGCCAGCCTTTTTGCGTTGGTTGATTTCGGCGGACAAAAAGAAAGCGCGGGGAGGAGTGCCTCCGCCGCGCTGCAAGTGCGAATGATGAAGCGTGCTCAGGGAGCGAGCGGCTTCATGGTGGGCACCATCCCGATGTGCGGGCTGCCAGTGGCACTCTGGGTGCTGGCCATTTTCATCAACTTGTCCGAGGTGGTCCCGCAGCAGTCTTTCTTCGGGCAGAAGATGCGGACACAGGATCCGCAGGAAACGCGGCTTTTCTTGGTCACCGTTTTGTAGCGCGGGACTTTCTCCTCGACCGTTTGGGTCATTCCACCCTTGCCGCCCTTGGCACTGCCGGGGATGTGGACTTCCTTGGTGACAATGTCGTAGCCGCAGGTTTTGACCTGCTTTGTTTCAGTGTTGTATCCAGCTGTCTGGCTGCCAATGCCGAACATCGAGCAGCAGGATGTCATGCCGAGTGCCAGCGCGGCGAGGGAAAGGGCAAGTGCGAGTTTTTTCATGGAATGGATAGTTGGGATGGGGAGCGGTTTTTCAGAACAGGCAGCAGCAGGAACCCAGACCGATGACAAGAATGGCGGCGGCCAGATTCAGCAGCGTGCGAACTAACATGGCCCGATATTGAAAAAGGCCCGTGCGCTTGGCAATGAAAAAGACGGGACGGGCAATTTCAATGCCGCAGAGTTCCCTCGACTCGTCCGTTTGGCGCACGCAAGCTCCGGCCATGAAGCGCCTATTTTTGTTGGACGGCATGGCCTTGGTTTACCGCGCGCACTTCGCGTTGATCCAGAATCCGATCCGCAATTCCAAGGGCGTCAACACCTCCGCCCTTTACGGCTTCACCAACACCCTGCTCGCGATTCTTGAAAAGGAAAACCCCACCCACATCGGCGTCGCCTTCGACACCTCCGCGCCCACGCCGCGCCACGTGAAATTTCCCGCCTACAAGGCGCAGCGCGACGAGATGCCCGAGGAACTCGCCGCCGCCATCCCGCATGTCAAGTCGCTCTGCCGCGCCTTCCACATCCCGGTGCTCGAAATCGACGGCTACGAGGCCGACGACATCATCGGCACGCTGGTCAAACGCGCCGAAAAAGATGGCTTCGAGTCCTTCATGGTCACGCCCGACAAGGACTTCGCCCAGCTTCTTTCCGCCAGTATCTTCATGTGGAAACCCGGCCGCAAGGGCAACGAACATGAAATCATCGGCCTGGAGAAACTCCCCGAAATCTGGGGCGTCGCGGAACCCGGCCACATTGTCGATCTGCTCGGCCTGATGGGCGACGCCTCCGACAACATTCCCGGCATTCCCGGCATCGGGCCGAAGACCGCGCAGAAACTCATCGCCGAGTTCGGCAGCATCGAAAACCTCATCGCCAACTCCGGAAAACTCAAAGGCCGGCAGAAGGAGCTGGTCGAGACCCACAGTGACCAGGCGCTGCTCTCCAAGGACCTCGCCACCATCATCACCGATGCGCCGGTGGACGTGACATGGAACGACCTGGTCCTCGAAGCCCGGGACGACGAGGCGGTGAAATCGCTCTTCAACGATTTCGAGTTTCGCTCGCTCACCAAGAGGTTGTTCAGCGAACGGAGCGCGGACTTCAGTCCGCCCGAAACCAGTTCCGATGACACTCCCACCCCCACCCTCTTCGAAACCTTCCTCACCATCCGCGACGTCGATCACACCTATCACCTCGCCGACACCCCCGCGCTCCAGCAACAACTCTGCGACGAACTCGCGAAGCAGTCGTCCTTCTGTTTCGACATCGAGACCACCTCTCTCGACCGCTTCGACGCGAAGCTGCTGGGCATCGCCTTCTCATGGAAAGCCCATGAAGGCTGGTATCTGCCCATCACTGATTTGAAATCCCAAATTTCAAATTTGAAATCGATCTTCTCCAGCCCCGCCGAAAAGATCGGCCACAACCTGAAATACGACCTGTCGGTTCTGTCCAACCACGGCATCGCCGTCGAAGGACCGTTCCTCGACACCATGCTCGCCGACGCGTTGATCCATCCCGACCGCCGGCACACGATGGATTATCTCGCCGAGACCTTGCTCAACTACTCGCCCGTCAAGTTGCACGACCTCGTGGCGGCGGTTTCCAACCGCCAAGCCGAACCATCCGAAGACCTGTTTTCATTCGCAAAAAAAACCAAAACCTCCAGGGAACTCGACGTCACCTCCATCCCGCTGGAAAAGCTCGCCGAATACGCCGCCGAGGACGCGGACGTCACGTTTCAAATCGCCGCCAAACTCCGGCCCGAACTCGAAGAATCCGGCCAGGCGAAAATCCTCGCGGAAATCGAAGGCCCCTTGCTGCCCGTGCTGGTTCGCATGGAAATGGAAGGCATCGCCATCGACCCCGCCGCGCTCGGCGAGATCGGCGGCGAACTGCAACAGCAGATCGACCAGCTCGCGAAGTCGATCCAGAACCATGCCGGCCGCCCGTTCAACATCGCCTCGCCCAAGCAGCTCGGTGAAATCCTGTTCGACGGGCTGAATCTAACCGACAAGGCGAAGAAAACCAGGACCGGCCAATACAAGACCGACGAGCAAACGCTCGCCTCGCTCGAAGGCCGGCATCCGATCATCGCCGATATCCTGGCATGGCGCGAGGCCACCAAACTCAAGTCCACCTATCTCGACGCGCTGCCGAAATTCATCGTCCCGCACACCGGGCGCATCCACACGCATTTCCATCAGCTCGTCGCCGCCACCGGCCGGCTCGCCTCGTCCGATCCGAACTTGCAGAATATTCCTGTGCGATCCGAAGCCGGCCGACGCATCCGCAAGGCCTTCGTCCCGCGCAAGGGCCACCGCCTGTTGAGCTGTGACTACTCGCAGATCGAACTCCGTGTCATGGCCGCGCTGGCGAATGACGCCACCATGATCGAGGCCTTCCGCAACGGCACCGACATCCACACCGTCACTGCTTCCAAGGTCTTCGTCGTCGAGCCGGAAAACGTCACTTCCGACATGCGCCGCACCGCCAAGATGGTGAACTTCGGCATCATCTACGGCATTTCCGCCTTCGGCCTCAGCCAGCGTCTCGGCATTCCGCGCACCGAGGCCGCGTCGATCATCGAGGCCTATTTCCGCGAGTATCCCGCGATCAAGGATTTCATGGAACTCACCGTCGCCGAGGCCCGCGAAAATGGCTACGTCGAAACCCTGTCCGGCCGCCGCCGCTATTTCCCCGACCTCCACTCTGCCAACCAGAACATCCGCGGCAACGCCGAGCGCGCCGCCATCAACACCCCGATCCAGGGCACTGCCGCCGACATGATCAAACTCGCCATGATCCGCATCGACGCGCTGCTGCGGGATAAACCCTATCAGTCGAAGATGCTGCTCCAGGTCCACGACGAACTCGTCTTCGACCTCGTCCGCGTGGAGGAGGACGAGCTGGTTCCGAAGATTCTCGATCTCATGCGCAACGCTCTGCCTCTGCCGCACGGCGTGCCCGTGGAAGTCGAGCACGGCACCGGCCCGAACTGGCTGGCGGCACATTGAATTTTCATCACAATCACACCATGCACCACTCTCCCGGCCATAGCCCAGTGACTATCGCGGATTGCAAAATCACTGCTTATCATAACGGTCCCCTTTGCGTCGATGTGAGATTCGAAACCAATTCACAGCTTGGGGAGTTGATCCAAGCCCTGTCCTTGCTTCGCGACGCGACCGCCCTGGATCATGTGCACCTGCAAGACGATCCGAATGTTTCGCGGCAATCTGTAGCGAGCACAGAAATCGTCTTCCACTTGCCCGGTTCTTGTTTCGATCCGTCCCGCAAGGAGATGATCTCCCATGCAGAGCGCCGGATCGCATCGATGGGACAAGTTTGAAGACCAGGTGCATGACGCCTGCAATCGGATTTCTTAAATTCCGGGCGGACTGAAGTCCGCGCTCCATTCTGGGCGGGCATTCCGCGGCGCGGACTTGCCGCCGGGCGGATTCCGGCCATGCTGGGTGCATGGCGAAAAGAAACCCCGCGGCGGGCCAGACGACAGCCGACATCATCCGGGATCTGGAGACTTACTACGAGCCGGGGAATCTATATCTGCGCACCGTGGGTTCGGTGCTCGATGCGGCGGACCTGCTCGACGTGCCGCACGAGGTGAAGCTGATACTCAGCCAGCCGAAGAACGAGATCATGGTCCATTGCCCGGTGCGCATGGACGACGGGCGGTGGGAGCTTTTCAAGGGCTACCGGGTGCAGCACAACAACGTGCTCGGCCCCTACAAGGGCGGTATGCGCTACCACAAGGAGGTGAAACTCGACGAGGTGAAGACGCTCGCCTTGCTGATGACGATGAAGTGCGCGCTGACCGGCCTGCCATACGGCGGTGCGAAGGGTGCGCTGAAGGTGGATCCCCGCGAGTTGAGCGAGGGCGAGCTGATGCGCGTGACCCGACGCCTCACCGCGGCGCTCGGCGGCAACATCGGGCCGGACTATGATATCCCCGCGCCGGACATGGGCACCGACGCGCGGGTGATGGCGTGGATGGCGGATACTTATATCAACTTCGCGGAATGCTCGTCCAAGGTCACCGCGCGCGCGGTGGTGACGGGCAAGCCGCTCGAATTCGGCGGTTCATATGGCCGCGACAAAGCGACCGGCCAGGGGCTTGTCTATGTGCTCGAGGAAATGCTGCCCGGCATGGGCATGGAGTTTTCCGCGCTGGGATTCAGCCTGATCGGCTACGGCAATGTCGGCTCGTGGACCGGCCGCCTGTTGCAACAGAAGGGCTGCCGCATGCGGGCGGTGCTCGACCATACCGGGGCCATCGCGAATCCGGACGGGATCGATGCCGGGAAACTCGCCGCGCACGTGGCGGAGCACGGCGGTGTGGCGGGCTATCCGGATGCCCGGGCCGTTTCCGAGGAGGAGTTTTATGCCACGGAGGTGGATCTGTTCATTCCCGCCGCGCTCGAGCAGATGGTGAATCTCGAACACGCCAGGCGCATGCGCTGCAGGGTGGTGGTGGAGGCCGCCAACGCGCCGACCACACCGCGCGCCGAGCAATACCTGCTGGACCATGGCGTGGAGGTGCTGCCCGCGATCCTGTGCAATGCCGGCGGCGTCACGGTGAGTTATTTCGAGTGGAAACAGAACCGCCTGTCGGAAACCTGGGACGCATCGGTGGTGGACGAGCGGCTGAAGACCGTGATGTGCCGCTCGGCCAAGCGCGTGCTCGAGACCGCGGCGCACCTCAAGTGCAATCTCCGGCTCGCCTCGTTCGCCGCCGCGATCCAACACATCAATCAAGTGTATGCCACCCGCGGCGTGTTTCCGTGAGTGCTTTTTTTGACTCGCGGGAAACCCGCCGGTCCGGATGTTTCCCGCATGCCCGAGGAAATGCCGCATGTCTTCGTGAATCCGCCGTGTCCTTGGCTGCCGGCGGTCGATCAGGCGCACGATTGCACACTCACGCGGCGTCACGGCCCGGTGCGCGGCGTGGCTTTCCATCACGACGCGCTGCGCTACGCCCAGTCGCAATGGCGCTGCGGCAAGCCGGCTCAGGCGATCCTGCAACTCGACAAGGCGTGGGGTGCGGACCTGCCCGGCGGCCCGGAAGATGCTGCGGCGGATGCTTCGCCCTACATGGCTCTGGCATGGATCATGCAAACGGCCGCCGCCGGAAATCACGGCTATCTCGGCAATCCGGTGCGGCATTTCCAACACCTTGCCAGCCGCATGAGCGGACCGCGGGCGGAAATCCGCGCCTGGCGCGCGTGGTTCTGCATGCACCTTGCAGAGCGCTTGCTGCCGTCCGGCGGCTTCCCGCGCGACGGCCGCCAGCTCGCGCGCGAGGGCTTGTTCGTTCCCGCCATGGGATCGGTATTGGCCCACCTTGCGCGCATGGGCTGGGCGCGCGAGGCGCGTCAGGCGAGGGCGGCTCTCGACGCTCCGCCATCAACAAAAGCGTGACACCTCGGCGGCGGCGGTTTTCCGTGAACCCCGCAATGGGCTTGCAACCGCTCAAAGACGGCATCCGCTCGGAGGTCCGGATCGATTTCCAGGGCAATGTGCACAAGCGCCTGCGCGGCACCGATGCGGACAAGCGCTACGCCACCGAAGTGGAGGTGCTCAAGGTGCTCGAAGAACGCGGCTGCCCTTATGTGCCGAGATTGCTGGAGGAACATCCCGGGGAACTCTATTTCGTCACCACCAACTGCGGCAAGATCGCCGACCAGATCTCCAAGGAAAAGGCCGACAGGCTTTTCGCGAAACTGGAGCGCGAATACGGCGTGCGCCACCTCGACGCCGAACCGCGCAACATCACCTACTCGGACAAGCTAGGCTGCTTCTGCATCATCGATTTCGAACTGGCGGAAATCCTCCCGCCGCCTCCCGGAATGCCCGTCCCGCACGCTTCGCCACCACCGTGAACCCGGAGCCCGCCGCCGCCACACCTCCCATTCTCCACTGGGCGTCGCTCACGCACAGCGGATCCCGCAAGCCGCGCAACGACGACTCGCTCATCGCCTTCGCCTCCAGCCCGGGCGGCGCGGAGAACCTTCTTGCCCAAGGCTCCCGCTCGCTGGAAAAACAAGACCTGGTCTTCGCCGTCTCGGATGGGATGGGCGGCGGCAACGCCGGCGATCTCGCCTCCGCGCTGCTGTTGGAAAAAATGTCGGAAATCATCCCCGAGACCTTCAAGATCGCGGGCTCCGGATTTTTCCCGGATTGCCTCGGGCACCTCACCGAGGCGATCCGCTCGGTGCACGAACACATCAACGCCGCCGCTGTCTGTGACAAAACCCGCGGCATGGGCGCCACCCTCGCACTCGCCTGGTTCACCCCGGAAAACCTCTACCTCGCCAACGTCGGCGACTCGCGCATCTATCTCTCGCGCAACGGCAAACTCGAACAACTCAGCCGCGACCACACCACCGCCTGGGGCCAGTGGAAACGCGGCGAAATCCACGAAGTGCAATACCGCACCCACCCGCGCCGCTCGGCCCTTTACGAGGTCATCGGCGGCGGACACCAAAACGTCTGCCCGCATTTCGCCGCACTGCCCTTCCATCCCGGCGACCGCTTCCTCGTCTGCTCGGACGGCTTAATCGACGGCGTCTGGGAACGCCACATCGCCGCGGCCCTCGCCGCGCCCGCCGCGCCGGCGGAAACCGCCGTCAACCTGCTGGAACGCGCCATCCGCAACTCCGGCGTGGACGACACCTCGCTCATCGTCATCCACGTCGATCCACCCGCCGCAAGCACCGGGAAATGAAAAATTTTCCGGATTGGCACGTTTTCCGCTTTCCTACCGACGGTAAGGTGGCACGGATTCGCTCCGCAGCCTGCTAAGACCCTCTTACCCCAACACGAACCAAACGACCAACCATGGCCAAATACAAACTGGAATACATCTGGCTCGACGGTTACACGCCCGTCGCGAACCTTCGCAGCAAAACCCAAATCAAGGAATTCGACTCTTTTCCCAAGCTGGAGGAACTCCCGATGTGGGGTTTCGACGGCAGCTCCACCCGGCAGGCTCCCGGCGGCAGCTCGGACTGCATGCTCAAGCCGGTGGCGGTATTCCCGGACAGCACCCGCAAGAGCGGCGCGCTCGTGATGTGCGAAGTGCTGCTGCCCGACGGCTCCCCGCACCCCTCCAACACCCGCGCCACCATCCTTGACGATCCGGACGCGTGGTTCGGCTTCGAGCAGGAATATTTCCTCTTTCACGACGGCCGCCCGCTCGGTTTCCCCGAAAAAGGCTACGCCGCTCCGCAAGGCGAATACTACTGCGGCGTCGGCTACAAGAACGTCGGCGACATGGCCCGCACGATCGTCGAGGAACACCTCGACCTCTGCCTCGACGCCGGCATCAACCACGAGGGCATCAACGCCGAGGTGGCCACCGGCCAGTGGGAGTTCCAGATCTTCGGCAAGGGCTCCAAGAGCGCCGCCGACCAGGTCTGGGCGGCCCGCTACATCCTCGTCCGCCTGTGCGAAAAATACGGCATCGACGTCGAGTTCCATTGCAAGCCGATCAAGGGCGACTGGAACGGCTCCGGCATGCACGCCAACTTCTCCACCAAGCAGTTGCGCGAAGTGGGCGGCAAGGAATACTTCGAGAAGCTGATGGCCAAGTTCGCCGAAAACATGGAAGAGCACATCGCCGTTTACGGCCCGGACAACCACATGCGCCTCACCGGCCTGCACGAGACCCAGTCGATCGACAAGTTCACCTACGGCGTGGCCGACCGCGGCTCCTCGATCCGCATCCCGCACTCGTTCGTCAACAACGGCTACAAGGGATATCTCGAAGACCGCCGTCCGAACTCGCAGGGCGACCCATACGCGATCGCCTCGCGGATTCTCAAGACGATCTCCGAAGTGCCGCTCTCCTGAACCCGGCGCTGCAGTCTCCGTTTCGTCATTCAAGGCCGTCCTCCCCTGCAGGAGGACGGCTTTTTTTTGCGTGAGGCACGGCAGATCCACGGATGACCGCTCTTGCCATCGATGCGGGCCGGCGTTTAATCCATCCGAAACAATCTTCCCATGGCCGCAGACTACACCGAAGACGACATCAAATCCCTCGACTGGCGCGAACACATCCGCATGCGCCCCGGCATGTATATCGGCAAGCTCGGCGATGGCTCGGCCCCCGACGATGGCATCTACATCCTGCTCAAGGAGGCCATCGACAACTCGATCGACGAGCACATCATGGGCTTCGGCAAGGAGATCAAGGTCGGTATCGACGACCAGGGCCGGGTGGAGGTGCGCGACTTCGGCCGCGGCATTCCGCTCGGGAAGCTCTTCGATTGCGCCGCCCAGATCAACACCGGTGCGAAATACGACAGCGAGGCGTTCAAGAAATCCGTGGGCCTCAACGGCGTCGGCATCAAGGCGGTCAATGCGCTGTCCGATTTTTTTGAAATCCAGGCCTGGCGCGAGGGCGAGACCAAGGCGCTCGAGTTCTCCAAGGGCGAACTCACCGTGGACATGAAGCACCCCCGCCGCGATGCGGAAGCCAACGGCACGCGGCTCGCCTTCGAGATCGACCGCACGATTTTCCCCGCCCGCACCAAGTTCAAGGAAGGCTTCGTCGAGCGGATGTGCCGATATTACTCCTATCTCAATCCGGCCCTGACCGTCTCGTTCAACGGCAAGAAGTTCCGCTCGAAGGACGGCTTGTTGGACTTGTTGCGCGAGGAGATGGAGGATGAACCGCTGTATCCGCCCATCCAGCTGATCGGCAAGGACATCGAGATCGCCTTCACCCACACTGCCGGCAGTGGCGAGCAATATTACACCTTCGTGAACGGCCAGAATACCTCACAGGGCGGCACCCACCTCGCCGCGTTCCGCGAGGCGCTGGTCCAGGTGATACGCGGATATTTCAAGAAGCAATACGACCCCGCCGACATCCGCGCCGGCATCGAGGCCGCCATTTCCGTGCGCATCGTCGAGCCGGTGTTCGAGTCGCAGACCAAAACCAAGCTCGGCTCCGCCACCATGGAGCCGGACGGCGAATCGATCCGCTCGTTCATCGGCAACTTCCTCAAGACCCAGCTCGACAACTACCTGCACAAGCACACTGCCGTCGCCGAGGCGATCCAGAAGCGCATCGTCGCCGCCGAGCGCGAGCGCAAGGATCTCAAGGGTGTCCAGAAGATCGCCCGCGAACGCGCCAAACAGGCGAAGGTCCATAACAAGAAACTCCGCGATTGCCGCATCCACCTCGATACCAAGCACAAGCGCCGCGACGAAAGCACCCTCTTCATCACCGAGGGCGACTCCGCCTCCGGTTCAATTACCAAGTCGCGCGATGTGGAAACCCAGGCCGTGTTCTCGCTGCGCGGCAAACCGCTCAACTCGTTCGGCCTCGCCCGCAAGATCGTCTATGAAAACGAGGAGTTCGCCCTGCTCCAGGCCGCCCTCAACATCGAGGACGGCATCGAGGCACTGCGCTACCACCGCGTCGTCATCGCCACCGATGCCGACGTGGACGGCATGCACATCAGGCTGCTGCTGCTGACATTTTTCCTCCAGTTCTTCCCCGAGCTGATCCGCGACGGACATTTATATATTCTCCAAACCCCGCTGTTCCGCGTCCGCAACAGGAAGGAAACGATCTATTGTTATGACGACGACGAGCGCCGCAAGGCGATCGACAAGCTCGGCAAGAACGCCGAAATCACCCGCTTCAAGGGCCTCGGCGAGATCTCGCCCGATGAGTTCGGCTTCATGATCGGCCCCGACATGCGGCTCGACCCGGTCGAATACGAGGAGGGCAAGGGCGTCAAGGAACTGCTCGCCTTCTACATGGGCAAGAACACCCCCGACCGCCAGGACTACATCATCGAGAACCTGCGCGAGGACGTGGACAAGCAAATCGAGGCCGCCGTGGCGTGAGCGGAACTGTAGCGGCGGTCTGCGACCGTGGTTGGCCGCCGCCGCTGGCTACTTGCAAAACCTTCCCGGACGCCTATGGTTCGGGCGTGAGCATTCAGGAAATCAAGTCCGAGATCGAGGCACTTCCAGTGGACGAAAGGAAGCGTCTGGCCGCCTTTCTCGTTTCATTGCGGCACAAGGAGATGGCGGAATACCGGTCCCGCATGGCCCGCATAATCGACGACAAGACCAACGAAAACTGGGCCACGCTCGAGGAACTCGACCAACGTCTCGAAGCCTGAGCCATGCAATACCGGCTTCTCATCTCGATCGAAGTCGTCGAATTCCTCGAAAGGCTGCCCTCAAAAACCCGGAAAGCCCTCCGCAATGCCATTGCCGCCATCGGAGTTGAACCCATCGCGATGTCCGATGCCTCGGACTTTGATGACATCGGTCGCCAGCTTCAAATCGCCATCATCGGTGACTTCGCCCTCACCTACTGGATCGATGATGCCGACCGTCACGTGAAAATCCTCGATGTCCACGCTGCCGACCGCTGATGGTTTGGTTCATTTCACCCGGCCATGGACAAGCCCCCCGCCACAGCCAGGAATACATCATCGAGAACCTCCGCGAGGACGTGGACAAGCAGATCGAGGCCGCCGTGGCGTAGGCGCGTTCGTGAGAACGCGGGGATTTGCGGGTGGCGGCGGTTTGCAACCGCCATGCCGATCCTTTCAGGTTGTCGCCGCGCAGCCACCCCGCAATTCTGTCCCCGTCATGTCCGCCAAAAAAGCCGCAAAACGCAAATCCGCAGGAATCCCCCTTCCAGCAGCCACCGATTGGCGCACGACTGACGAGGTGGAAATCCTCCGCCGCATCCAGCGCGCCCGCGACGAGAAACACTTCATCCGCCCGCTGGAGGACACCCATCCCATCTTTTCATCCTTCGCGGTGAAGTCGCCCAGCGGGATGACCTATCAGGTCGAGATCCGCGACCTCGCCGCCCGCGCGTTTTCCTGCACCTGCCCGGATTTCCGGCGAGCGGGCCTTGGCACCTGCAAGCACGTGGAAGCCACCCTCATCTGGCTCAAGCTTCGCCGCAAAGCCGAGTTCCGCGTCGCGGAAAAATCCGCGTCGCCCCGCATCGATCTCGTTCCCGTCGGCGATCGCCTGGTGATCGAGCGCAACCTCAATCGGCTCAGTCCCGCGCTTCGCAAGCTCTTCGATTGCGCCGGTTTTCTCCTCGATGAACACGATCCCGGAGAAATCCTGCCACGACTGCTGCGCTCAAAAAACATCCGTATCTCGCAGGACGTGGAACCCTTCCTCGAATCCCGCCGCCGCGCCGCCGAACGCCGCGCCCTACGCCGTGACTACGAAACCGGCGTCGTCGAAGGCCGCCACCCGGAGCATGTCACCCTGATGCCGCTTTATCCCTACCAGCGCGAGGGCATGCTGCACCTCGCGTTTGGCGAACGGGCGCTGCTCGCCGATGAAATGGGCCTCGGCAAAACCATTCAGGCCGTCGCCGCCTGTGCATTGCTCCGCCATCTCGGCAAAGCGAAGCGCGTGCTCGTCGTCACTCCCGCTTCGCTCAAAACCGAGTGGGAAGAGCAGATCAAAAAGTTCACCACTCTCGACCACCAGCTCGTCTTCGGCCCGCGCACCGCGCGCGTCAACTGCTACGCCAATCCTAAGCCGCCGTTCTTCACCCTCGTCAACTATGAGCAGGTTGTCAGCGATTCGCTCGACATCAACACCCACCTGCGCCCGGACATCGTCGTGCTCGACGAGGCGCAGCGCATCAAGAACTGGAACACCAAGACCGCCCAGGCCGTCAAACGCCTGCAATCACGCTATGCCTTCGTTCTCACCGGCACCCCGATCGAGAACCGCATCGACGAACTCTATTCGATCGTCGATTTCCTCGATCCATCATTGTTCGGCCCGTTGTTCCGCTTCAACCGCGAGTTCTATCAACTCGATGAAAAGGGCCGCCCCGCCGAATACAAGAACCTCCCCGCATTGCGTGAGCGCGTGAAACCCGTGCTGTTGCGCCGCCGCAAGCACCACGTCGAAACCGAGCTGCCCGATCGCACCGACCGCAACCACTTCATCAGGCTCACCCGCGCCATGCAGGCCGAGTATGACGACTACAAGCAGCTCGCCTCCAAGCTCGTCATGCAGTCGCTCAAACGTCCGCTCACCAAGGAGGAATCCGATCGCCTGATGATCTATCTCGCGATCATGCGGATGATCTGCGACTCGCCCTCCATCATCAAGGGCCATGATTGCCAGGACTGCCCGAAACTCGACGAACTGGCGAGGATTCTCGATGAAGCCCTCGATGATCCCGATGTGAAAGTCATCATCTTTTCGGAATGGGAAGGGATGTTGCGCAAAGTCCGCGATTGGGCGGATCGAAACGGCATCGGCTACGCCTGGCACACCGGCAGCGTGCCGCAGCAAAAACGCCGCGGCGAAATCCTCGCCTTCCGCAACGATGCTGATTGCCGCCTGTTTCTCAGCACCGATTCCGGCGGTGTGGGCCTCAACCTTCAGAACGCCAGCGTCGTCATCAACTGCGACCTGCCATGGAACCCGGCCAAGCTCGAACAGCGCATCGCCCGCGCCTGGCGCAAACACCAGACGCGCCCGGTCACCGTGGTCAATCTGGTCGCCGAAAACACCCTCGAGCACGCGATGCTGGAAACGCTCGCCAACAAGATGAACCTCGCCGAAGGCGTGCTCGACAATTCCGACGAATCGCTCGGGCAAACCAAACTCAAACGCGGCCGCGACGCCAACCTCGCCCGCCTCCAACAATTCCTCAGCGTCGCCCCGTCCGGCAAGAGCGCCGAGCGGAAATCCCTGCCCGCCGATCCCGCCCGGCATTTCGCCGAACGCGCCAGGGAAGCCCTCGGCTCCACACTCGTCCACTGCCAGGAAGCCATGCTTTCCGGCGACACCGCTCCCTTTCTTCTTACCGTCCTGCGCGATCGCGACCGCGCCGCCGCCGTTTCCTCACTCTTCCACGAAACCGAGTGGCAGGGCATTGCACCGAAGCTCCACGTTCTCCACGAGTCCACCTGGCACGCCATCCAACAACTCGCCGCCACGGGCCTGCTCATCCTCAATACCCGCGCCACCCGCCATCTCTCCGGCGAGGCACCACCGGTGCCACCCAAACCCGTCCTCACCCCCGAACAACTCCAGCGCATCGCCGATCTCCGCGCCTTCGCCTTCAAGAAACAAAAAGCCGCCAAGCTCCTCATCGAAGCCGACCTCCCCGATGAAGCTGAACCCCACCAAAAGGCGGCGGAAAAAGCACTGGCTGAGGCGGATGCCATGGAAAGATCGCCAATTTGAAGGGAAACCATATCCCCGTATCGTATCCAGCATGAAGATCACCATCGACATCCCGGAATCTCTCTATAGCCGGGCGACATGGAGTGGTTCGGGAAAGCACGAGCGGAAAGAATGGGCGGCTCAATCTTTGGCAGAGCTACTTGGAGATTCTGTTGAAATGTGTACTCTGACCCCATTTACTGATGTGGGACTACGTCTCGATCGTGCGCACCGACAACCGTCTGCGCCGCGCCGCGGCCCGCCTGCAAAACCTGAAGAAGGAAGTGCGTGAGTTTTACTGGGGTCACCGAGTCACTGCCGATATCTTGGAGCTGCGTAACTTGGTCTCCACCGCAACCTTGATCGTCGAGTGCACCCTGCGCCGGAAGGAGTCGCGCGGCCTGCATTACACGCTTGATCATCCGGAAACAGATGAGCGCTACCACTGCGATACTGTGATTCGGAAGTTTTGAATCACTCGTGAATTGCGCCGGGCGTTGTGAAAAGTGATGCAACGATTCACTCCCTTGGTTCGTTTTTTTGGCTGGTTTTTCGTTGACGCAATTCGATATCATTCATAGGATAGTGCGTACACATTTTGTGTGTTTCGCGCCTTTTGATGCGATCTTGCTCCATTCAACACTCATGCTATTGTGATTTCTATATCACGTCTTGCCTCACTTGGAATTGCAGTTCTTTGCTGTGTCTTATCGCTTCAATCTTTGCAGGGTCAGGCAACATGGCAGTTTGAAACCACGGTCGCTCCAATCTCCCTTCAGGCCGATGGTGCGGCCGTTCTGGGTCCGGACACGCTGCCCGGAAGCGTGGATTCGGGCGGATTTTACTCGATCCCTGCGGTCGATGCGGAATTTGCGGTCAGCGCCAATCGCGACGTGATGATCGGTCTCTCATCAAGCCCGGCCGAAGCTCCGCTGCGCATCCTCACCAAACGACCCGCCAGCCTCAGCGTGGCCGATCTCGCCGGGCAGTGGCAGTATCGGGAATACGCAGTTCTCGCCCGCGAGCCGGGCTCCGCCCTTTATCCGATCGAGATCCAGAGCCTCGACGTGAGCCTTGCGGCCAGCGGCGACCTTGCGATCGAAGGCGATCCGGCGGGCAACGCGCAGCTGGGCAGCTCCCGGAATGTCATTCTCAACGTGGGCGATGAGTCGATTGGATTCGCCATCAATGCTTCGAAGGACCTGATGGTCTCGCTGACGGAAGATCAGGGCGAGATTTTGCTTCGGTTGGTAGTCCGCGTGGACAGTGGCGGCAGCACGGCCGACCTGCAAGGGGCGTGGAGTCTGGCTCGCTTCGGCATCGATCAACAGGTGCCGGATATGGCATTTGCCTTGGCTACCGCCAGCCTGAGCATCAATGTCAGCGGAAACACCAGCATCGGCGGCGAGTCGATCACGCTGAGCAGCTCGGGCAACGGAAACGTCACCGTCACCGACAGCGAAGGAAGTTCGTCTTTGGTTTGGAGCCAGTCACGTCAACTGCTGCTGGAGGCGGAATCGCAAGACGCCGAATATGCCCTGCCCATCGTGCTGCGTCGGGCCAGTGGCTTGAGTGCGGCGGAGCTGGAAGGTACTTGGGATTTGCACGAGCTGACCCTTTCCAGCCCGGAACTGAGCGAGAGCGTGGCCGAGCGCTTTGACGCCGCCGGGGCCTTGATCGAGCGCTACGGCTTCGTTCTTTCCAACGACGGAGACCGTCTGCGCAACGGGCTAAGCCGGACTTTTGAGGCAGGAATCATCACAGATACGAACTGGCTCGCCGATGCCGAGCTTGGCACTTCGGTGAAAAATGGCACCGCAACCCGATACGACTTCGATGGCGAAACGGTGCGGCGTCGCGAGCAGTGGTTGCTGGGCGCCTTGGACGGGGAGCCCGCAGTGCAGGTGTGGGACGAGCAAGGGCGCGAGACGCTCAACGAATATTGGACCGCAGGCGTGATCACACGGAAATTGGAAAGCAACTACGATGACCTGGAACCAAGCAATCTGGTCGGCCAGACGCTCTCGACCTTCACCGATGGCGAAAAGGTCACCGAGCAACGCGATTCCTATTACAGCGGCAGCACCGCGCTCGAGATGAGCATCTCGCTGGCTTTCACCGACGGCGTCGAAACCCAGCGGACCCTCGTGAATTTTCAAAGTGACGGAACGACGCGGCTTGACGATCTCGAAAGGACTCTCGATCCGGCGACCGGGATCACCGAGGAGACCCGCCGCACTTACCTCGATGATGGCGTGGGTTTGTTCACGACCGAATTCATCCGCTACAGCGACCCCGCCAACCCGCTGGTGGAAATTTTAGCCCGCTATCATGAGGACGGCAGCACCGTCTCGCAGCGCACCACGACAAGCGCCGTGGAAGGAGGCGTCAACATTCTGACCGAGCGCTTTTACGCCAGTGGTCAGGAATCCTACCGCGGCACCACCGATGGCGAAGGTCGTCAACTCGGCACCATCATCACCTGGCACGAGAACGGCAACGTCGCCAGCCGCACAAACTACTCGAATGGGATTCAGCATGGGCTCGCCGAGCAATACAACGCGGCTGCCCAGCCGACCTTGATTGCCA
>JBMTCD010000041.1:0-20435 GCA_049430545.1 Luteolibacter sp. | reverse complement strand
CGGCCGAAGTCGCTGAGCGTGAGCACGAGCACGTCGCGCATGCCATCGCCGAGGTCCGTGGAAAAGGCGGCCATGGCCTCGCACAGTTCGCGCAGGCGGTTGGCGAAGCCGCCGGTGACGCCACCCTGGTTGTTGTGGGTGTCCCAGCCGCCGTAGTCGATCTGGATCACCTCGGTGCCGACGCCGGCCTTGATGAGGCGGGCGGCTTCCATGAACTGCCGGGCGATGGCGGTTTTCGGATAGGCGGTGCCATGCGCGGGTTGGTAATCGCCTTTCGCAATGGCTTCAAGCTGGCGCGTGCCTTCGAGCGTGGCGGCGGCGGTTTTGGCCAGCATTTCCGCAGTGGCGGCCGCATGCGCGGGATCGGGCTTGGTGCAATAGGCGGTCTCGAGCGCGGCGCGGAGCACCGCGGCGTCGGCTTGTGTGGCCGGCATGGCGAGGTCGGCCACGCCGCGGATCGCGTAGGCGGGCGCGCGGCCGCGGAGCATGCGCGGCAGGTTGCCGCCGATGGCGACGGCGCGGATGGTGCCGTGGCCGGTGGAGCTGGCGAGGTGGCGGTTGAGCCAGCCGTCCGAGGACAGCGAGCTGCCGACGACGCCGGTTTCCCAGGTGTCCTGTTCCTCGAAGTGCGAGCGCGTGTTTTCCGCATAACCGACGGCCTGCAGCGCGGTGGCGGTGCCGTTCTGGAACATCGGCCGCAAGACCGCGGCGGCGGGATGGAGTCCGAAGAAGCCGTCGAGATCGATGGCCGAATCGTCCGCGCCGGCCGGACGCGGGATGGCGAGCGACTGACGATGTTTATAGTAGTTCTTGTCGCCGTGGGGGACGACGAAGTTCAGGCCGTCGATGCCGCCGCGCAGGAACACGGCGACGAGGGTGCGGTCCTTGCGCACGGGCGCGAGGGCGTGCGAGCGCGAGGGGGCGAAGCCACCGGCGATGGCGGTGGCGGCGCCGAGTTGGAGGAATTGGCGGCGGGTGATGGGGTCCATGGAGTTGGGGTGTCGGGTATCGGGTTCAGCGGGATTGGAACTCGGGCATCATGTGAAGCAAGGTGGCGAAAAGCGCGCGGCGTTCATTGTGATCGGAGACTTCCTGCATGAGGATGGCATGCAGCGCCTCGCGGGTGGATGCCTGCGGCGTCGTGCCCCGGCAGGCGGCCATGGCGTGGTCGATCACCGCCTCGCGGTGCGCGGCGTCCCTGAGTTTTTCCGCGTCGAACCAATTCCACGGCAAGCCGGCGGCAAGCGGATGGCCGACCTCCTTGCAATAACTCCACTTCTGGAGTTGATAGTTCGAGTCGGCGTATTCCGCGTTGTTTTCCGGGTAGCCGTCCGGGCTGGCTCGGTCGAACAGATTGCGGCCGCTGCGGTCGCCGAGCTGGATGACCGACCATGGATGGAAGCTGCCGGCGGCACGCTGGGCGGCCACGCCGAATTCGATGGGTGTGAGGAGTTTGGCCGGAGGATCCGCCGCCATGAATTCCGGAGACCGGGCCAGCGATGCGAGCAAGCGCGCGAAGTTTCCGCCACCGCTCTGGAATTCCTCTGCGAGCTTGGCGACCGCGTTCTCCGTGGCCGATTCGCCGACGTAATGGGCGGCGAATTTGCCTGAAACGAAGCGCGCGGTTTGCGGGCGGCAGGCGAGCATCTCGATGGCCTGCAGGATCCGGTCGTCCGCGGATTCCGGCGATGCGGCGGCCTCGACGGCGAGTCCGAAGACCTCGATGCGGCCGGCGTGGTTGAGATAGGGCGAGAAGCGGTAATCGTAGCCGATCGCGCCGCCGTCCATGGTCGCCTCGCGCTGCGCGCCCCAGCCGGTGAGCAGCTGCGCGAGGCGGGTGACATCGTCCTGCCGGTATCCGCCGTGCACGCCCACGGTGTGGAGTTCCATCAGCTCGCGGGCGTAGTTTTCATTCAACTGGCGCTCGAGGCTGCTGTGTTGGTCGAGATAGACCATCATGGCCGGGCTGGTGGCGGAGGTGAGCAGCAGGTCCCGGAACCGGGCGATGCCGAGTTCGCGGAAGGCGCGGTGTTCGTCCCATTTCGCGATCGCGCCGGCCTTTGAGATCCAAGTGGAAAAGTGGTTCTGCGCGAAGAGCGAGAACCTCGCCGCCACCGGTTTGCGCGTGGCGAGCAGCTCGCACACCACCCGGCCGCGGATGTGATAGTCGTTCAAATCCGGAAACATGACAGGTGCCAGCGCGTCGATGAGTGGCTCGTCGTGGCGGGCGGCGCATTCGTCACGAAGCCAGTTATCCTCGCCCATGGTCAGGATGCGCGCGAGCGTGCGCGGGTCGGGGCCGAAGGCCAGGCGGTCGGCCAATCTGACAGCACGCGGATAGGGTAGCGAAAGTTGCGGGCCGTTTTCCTCCACCACGTTGACGGGGATGGCGGCGGCGGAGCGTTTGCCGGATGAATCGACGGCGGTGACATCGAGCTTCGCCTTGCCCAGCTTGAGCAGGCTGGCGGGCAGATGGAGGGTGATCAGGCCGCTGTCCTGCCCGGCGGGAAATGCCAGCGGTGCGGGACGGCCATCGATTTGAACTTCGAAGTGCGAGAGCCTGAGGTCATCGAAGGCGCGCAGCACCACCGCATCGCCACGGCGCGACAGGCGCGCGCCGGGCTGTGGGTAAAGCAGCTCTATTTCCGGGGCGGCGGCATCGACGAACTTCGCGGTCTCGATGGCCACGCCGCCGAGTGCGGCTCTGCCTTCCACCAGTTCGATGGTGAGATGCTTGGGGCCATCATCGAGGTCCACCGCAGCCAGCGCCTGCCATTGCCAATGCCCGGCGGCTCGTGGCGAGGCGATTTCGATTTCGCGCAGCGCCTTGTGGCTGGCCTTGGGTTGGTGGAGTTTCACGGCGAGCAGGCCGGGTGCGTCGTCGGGAAACGCGTGGGCGAGCAACGAGATACGGCGCTTGCCGGTGAGTTGGGACGGCAGGTCGAAGCGCACGCTGGTGCCGGCCATGGCGAAGTCATGGAACACCGGCGGCGCGCCATCGCCGGCGAGTGGGCCGTCGGCCTCGGGTTTCACCGGCTTGGTTCCCCGCCATGTGCCGCGGCGCAGGTCGTGGCGGTCTGAATCGTAGGCGATGTCCGGTTTTTTCACCGGGTGGCCGGCGGCGCTGGCATCGAGGATTTGCGGCAGCGAACTTGCCACCGCGCCGCAGGGTGAGTGCGAGGTGATTTCCACGCGGTTCGCGCCCTTTTTCAAATCGTGCGGATGGACCAGGAACGACGGCCGCCTGCCGTGCTCCGAGGCCAGGCGCTCGCCGTTGATCCAGAGATCCGAGCGGATGAGGCGGTAATCGTTGTCATCGCGCAAGCTGCGGGCATGCAGCACGGCATCGAGTTTCACGCGGCCGTTGACCGCTTCGCCATCGACGAGCGTGACAAATGCACAGCGCAAGCCACGGGCCGCGGGCGCTTGTTTTTTTCCTTCGCCGGATGCGGCCGGGCCGCCGGTCACCGCCATGCCGCCCTGCATCATCGAGCCGCCAGCGGCGGACGACATATCAACCCGACGCAGCTCGAAGCGGTCGATCTCGGCACCGCGCAGGATCAGATTCCGGTAGTTGAATTCGTTGGCAAGCGTGAGGCCGGTCCATTGGCGGCCGGCCTCGAGTTTGACCGGGCGGCCCACGGCGACTCGGTGCCAGGTGGCACTGGCGAGTCGGGCCATGCCGGCGGAACCGGCGTCCTCGCCGACCACGACACCCAGCGAGGGATAAGCGGCACCGGCCAGTGTGCCACGCGCGCGGACGATCCATTGGTAATGACCGGCACGCTCGATTTCCGGCTGGATCACCCATGCCGGACGCGACCTGCGCAAGGCGACCGCCCGGTGTGCCGACGCGGTGGGGTCGAGCGAAACCGCGGGCGGTTCCATGCCCATGCGCTCGGTGCGCGGCGTGGCGAGCGCGCCCTCACATTCGCCCGCCGCGACGATGTCCCTTTTCGCGGGAGGCGGCAGGATCAGGATCCGGTGCGGATCGCTGACGAGCCGCTTGGCGTGGGCATCGGTGCCGGGCAGCGGCGGTTTGCAGGAAACCGTCAGCTCGCACTCGCCAGCGGGCAGTTTCCCGGTGTCGAGCGTGAACATGAACCGCCAGAACGGCCCGTCGAGCGGTGGAAACGACTCGACCGGTTCCAGAGCGGCGTCACCGGACAGGTGCAGACGGACGTCCGGTTGCGTGCCGCGGTCGGTGCCCGGCGCGCCCACCCAGACGTCCACACCCACCGCCACCTCGCCCCACAGGCAGGCGCCCTCCGGCGGGGTGGTGAAGCGCGGGCGCGTCTTGCCGAGCAGTGCGGTCGGGCGTTCGTCGACCACGCGGACGTGGAGGCGGTGGTTGCCGGATTTCAGCACGGTTTCGCCGGGCGCGAGCGTGAGGATGCGGGCGAATCCGATCTCGTTGCCGGCGAGGAATTCCGGCTGGCGCAGGATGCGGAGGACGGATTCGTTTTCCACGGCCAGTTCGGAGCGGGTGCTTGCCTCCGCGGCGGCCGGCATCCGCAGCGGGATTGTGGCGCTTTCGCCGAGGCGGTATTCGGCAGAGACAGCACAAAACGCGGGATCGGCGGCGGCTGGCAAAGCCGTGGCCATCCGCGCGGCGCACATGAGGAATCCCGCGTTCCATGCCAGTCGGAAAATTTGCATATCAAATATGCTTAGCAAAGAATCGCGGGGGGTTCAATCACGGAAGCAGGTTTCCCGCGGGTCCCGCAATCCGCGGTCCGGATCGCGGCTTGCGTTTGCGGCATGCGATGGGAATCTTGCGCGCGCCGTGTCTGACTCATCCCGCAAGCCGTGGTGGCTGTATCCCAACCTGCTGGGCATCGATGCCCCGTTGGTGGCGGTGGCGTGGCTCTATGTGTTCGCGCAAACCTGGCGGCTCGGCTATCACCCGTGGGAGGCCTATGCCTCGCTGGCGCTCATCGTGTGGGCGATCTATGCCTTCGACCGCTTGCTCGACGCCTCGCTCATGGGTGAGGACCATGCGGCGATGGAAACGCGGCACCGTTTCCAGTGGCGGCACCGCAAGTGGTTCCGGATCGCCCTGATGGTGGTGGTGCCGCTGACACTGGTGCTGGTGGTCACGCGGATGCCGATGGCGCTTTACAAACACCTCATCCCGGGCGGCGTGCTCGTGGCAGGATTTTTCGGTCTGGCGATCATCACTTCGCAGGAACCGGAGCGCGTCTCGCTGACCAAGAACCTGATCGGCGGAACCGCATTCGCCTTCGGCACCGCCATCGTCGCCCATGTGTACCGCTACGAATTCGGCCTCTACGACATGGTTTTCTCGCGCGAGTTTGTCTGCTTCGCCGTGCTGTGCATCGTGAACATCTCCGCCATCGGGCTGTGGGAGCACGCCGCGCGCGCGCCGGACCGGGAGGTCGCGGCTTCGGATGAACTCGCGCTCACACTTCCGCTCATTCTGCTGGGGGCCGCCGCGCTGGCCTACGCGGTGATGGACAGCGAGTTGAGCACCCGGCCGTTTTATTATGCCATTCTCACCGCTGCGGGGCTGCTCTACGTGCTCAACCGCAGCCGTTCACGCTTCGGACTCGACACATTGCGCGTGCTGGCCGACGTGGCGATGTTGGTGCCGGTGCTGGTGTTCATCGCCGCGCGCCGGTGACGCGGCACGATTGCGGCTTGCCCGGCTTGTGCGGTGTTTCTAGTGTCCTGATTCCGAAATATCTACACGAAATGGAGTTGTGGAGTTTGAAAAATTGGGTCGCTTCGCTCCGGATTTTTCCAATGCCACGGTCTTCTTTTCCAACTTCTGCGTTGTTCGTCGGTCGTGAATGTTCATTCACTCCCTCCTCACGCCTTGAATTTGAAAAAAGAATCCTCGTGGATTTCGCATCGCTATTTCGGAATCAGCACACTAGCTTGGCCGCCCTACCATGAGCGGCACCCATTCATCGGACAAACATCCCGCCTTCATCTTCCTCGGGGCACCCGGCGCGGGCAAGGGCACCCAAGGCAAGGTGCTCGGCACCATCCCGCGGTTTTTCCACTTCGCCTGCGGCGATGTCTTCCGCTCGCTCGACACCCGCACGCCGCTCGGCCGGAAATTCTTGGAATACTCAAGCCGCGGCGAACTCGTGCCCGACGACATCACCGTCGCCCTCTGGAAAGCCCAGATCGACAATCTGGCCGACGGCCATGTTTACAAGCCCGACATCGACATCCTCGTGCTCGACGGCATCCCGCGCAACGTCCGCCAGGCCGAGCTGCTTGACGGCTACATCGAAGTCCACCAGGTTTTCCATCTCACCTGTCCCGACCGCGACGAACTGGCGCGCCGCATGCGCAAGCGCGCCCTCAAGGATAACCGCCTCGACGATGCCAGCGACAAGGTGATCGACCAGCGCATCGCCACCTATGAGGCGGAAACCAAGCCGATCCTGGCTCATTATCCGCATGAACTCATCACCACCATCGACGCCGCCCAGCCACCGGTGAAGGTGTTCCATGAAATCGTCAGCCGCATCATCGCGCTGCCGATTTACGCCCAAATGAGCAGCAAGGCGACCCAACCGACTTGACGATGCGCCTGATCTTCGTCGCCACCGGTGACATCGCCCTGCCGTCGTTCCGGCATCTGCTTGCACATGGCCCGCGGCCCCTGGCGCTGGTGACCCAACCGGACAAGCCGGCCGGCCGCCACCAGACCCCCACCCCGCCGGCGATCAAGCTGGAGGCGCTCGCCGCGGGCATCCCCGTCCTGCAGCCCGCACGCATCGGCGTCGCGGCGGCGGAACTGGCCGCGTTTTCACCGGAGGTGATCGTCGTGATGGCCTACGGCCAGATCCTGCGGGAAAACATCCTGCAACTTCCCTCGCTCGCCATCATCAACCTGCACGCCTCGCTGCTGCCCCGCCACCGCGGCGCCGCCTGCATCCAGGCCGCCATCGACGCCGGCGACCCCGAGACCGGCATTACCTCGCTGCACGTCGTCCGTGAACTGGATGCCGGCGATATCATTCTCACGAAATCCACTCCCATCGCCGCAGACGAGACCGGCGGCACACTGCATGACCGTCTCGCGGATCTCGCGCCCGAGGTGCTGGCCGGGACCTTGGAAAAACTCGCCGCCGGCACCGCCCCGCGCATGCCGCAGGACCCCGCGCTCGTCACCTACATCCCGAAGCTCGCGCGCGACGACGGGCGCATCGACTGGCACCTGCCCGCCGCCGCCATCGAGCGCCGCATCCGCGCCTACGATCCCTGGCCCGGCACTTTCACCATCGCCATGGAAAACGGTGCCGCAAAACGCCTCAAGATCCTGCCGCAAACCCGCGTGCTCGATGCCGGCCCGCCAGCCGGCGAAATCACCACCGCGGACGGCCGACTGATCGCCGGCTGCGGCGATGGCGCGCTGGAAATCCTCCAGCTCCAGCCCGAGGGCGGCCGCCGCATGCGCGCCGCGGATTACCTGCGCGGCCGGCAACCGGAGCGCTTTTCCACCAGCGGCTGATTGCGAAACCGGAATATCCGGTGGCATCTTTCCATGGACGAAAAAACCTTCCAAAGACAATCATCGCGCCACGGCCCGCCTTGCCCAGCCGAAATGCCCCTTGAACCCACGCCATCCGGAAACGATCCCATCTTTGTTTGCGGTCCCACGGGATCCGGGAAATCCTCGCTGGCGGTGGAAATTGCGTGTCGGCTCGGGGGCGAGATCGTGAATGCCGATGCGTTCCAGATCCATCACGGCCTGGAGGTCCTCACCGCCGCTCCAGGCACCGCAGAACGCGAGCGGGTTCCGCATCATCTCTATGGCATTCTCGATCCGCGGGAAAAAATGGACGCGGGAAGATATCTGCGCATGGCGAAGCCCGTCATCGAGCAAATCCAAAACCTCGGCAAGACGCCGGTGGTGGTGGGCGGTTCGGGACTTTATCTGAAGTTCCTCAGCCACGGACCGGCTCCCTTGCCGGCGGGCGACCCTGCGCTGCGCGCGGAAATGCAGGGCCGCCCGCTGGAAGACCTCGTCGCGGAACTGCGCTCGCTCGACCCGGTGGAGGCCTCGCGCACCGCCTTGCAAAACCGCCGCTATGTCGAGCGCGCGCTGGAAATCTGCCTGCTCAGCGGAGAAATGGCCTCCGACCTGCGCGACCGCTGGGAATCGAAATCCCGCGAGCGGGAAACGAAACTGCGCGGCCTCGTGATCCGCCGCCACCGCAGCGACCTCCACGCGCGCATCGCCGCGCGGACCCGCGCGATGCTCGCCGGCGGCGCGATCGAGGAAGTGGCCGCACTGCCCGATGTTTCACCCACCTGCGAAAAGGCGATCGGCTTCCGTGAGATCCGGTCGTTTCTAACAGGAGCGATCGACCTCGCGGCCTGTGAGGAGAAAATCAACGCCGCCACCCGCCAATACGCCAAGCGCCAGGAGACGTGGTTCCGGCGGGAAAAATGGCTGGAGCCGCATGCCCTGTAGCCCGGCACCCTGCCCGCAGGGCCCACGCATCAAAATATATTGGATTCACCGCCAAGACGCCGGTCCGCTAAGATTTTGGGAGAACATCGCCGGCCCATCACAATCCGAGCCGGTCTTTCACCGCTCATTGGATTGGGTTTTGAAGATTCCTTGGCGTCTTGGCGTCTTGGCGGTGAAATCATTCCGGTATTCAAGATGCGTCGGCCCTGACCCTGCCCGGACTTGCCAAGCGGGGGGAAATCCGGATGTTTCCCGCGATGTTTTCGTTTCATCGAATGGAATCGCGCCTCGCCTGGTTGTCATTTCCCGGCTTCCTCCGGTATTACGCCATGATGCACGCCTTGGTTTACGTCCTGCAGGTCTTCCGGCCGGACATTGGCGCGCTGCTGGAGTTCGACCGCGCCGCGATCCTCTCGGGCGAGATCTGGCGGCTGGCCACCTTTCTGTTCGCCTCCTCGGGCTTCGCCGGCATCGGCATGCTCGGCATCCTGTTCTTTTTCTTCATGGTGATGATCGCCTTCATGATGAACGACGCGCTGGAAAGCGCGTGGGGCGTCTTCAAAACGAGCCTCTTCCACTACTGCGGGGTCTGCGGGTTGATCATCGCCAATTTCCTGTTTCCCAATGCCATGCCCGGCTCCGGCTTCATGATCTACGGCAGCTCGTTTTTCGCGTTCGCCACGCTGCATCCGCGGCACGAGTTCCTGATGTTTTTCGTGCTGCCGGTGCAGGTGCGCTTCCTCGCCATGCTGCAGGGCGGCCTGATGCTCATCTCCGCCCTGTCCAACTGGCTGTTGCTGCCGTTCTATCTGCTCGGTTGCGCCAACTATCTCCTCTTTGCCGCCCTGCCCGCGCTGCGCGGCACCGCGCGCGAAATCGAAAGCGCCCAGCGCCGCAAGCGCTTCAAGGCCGCCAAGGAACCCGCCCACGCAGCCTTCCACACCTGCGCCAGTTGCGACCGCACCGACCTCACCGACCCCGGACTCGAATTCCGCGTCGGTGCCGACGGCCGCGAATATTGCATCGACCACCTGCCGGAATGAACGAACCGATGATCGAAACCCGCGACCTCCACCGCAGCTACCGCGTGGGGGAAAAATCCATCGAGGTGCTCCATGGCATCAATCTGCGGATCGGCCGCGGCGAGCGCGTGTTCCTCTGCGGCCCCAGCGGTGCCGGCAAGACCACTCTCCTCTACACCCTCGCCGGCCTGGAGCGGCCCGAGCGCGGCAGCGTCCATATCCATGGTGCCGACCTTTACGCCATGGGCCGGCGCGAGCAGGCCGCCTTCCGCAACCGCGAAATCGGCTATGTATTCCAAAACTATCACCTGCTGCCGGAACTCACCGCGCTGGAAAACGTCGCCGTCCCGGGAGCCATCTCCGGCCGTGACGCCACCGGTGCCGCCCTCGCCGCACTCCAGCGCGTGGGACTCGCCGACCGCGCCGAGCACCTGCCCGCGGAACTCTCCGGCGGCGAGCAGCAGCGCGTCGCCATCGCGCGCGCCATCGTCAACCAACCGAAGGTCCTGTTCGCCGACGAGCCGACCGGAAATCTCGACTCGCGCAATGGCGCGCAAGTCATGGACATCCTCATGGGCCTGGCCACCGAACACGGCGTCACGCTGGTGGTCGTCACCCATGATCTCAGCCTCGCCCGCATGAGCGATCGCACGCTCGTCATCCGCGATGGCTCGATCCACGCCGGCGGCGAGGACACGGCTCAATCCGCCGTGTGATCCGCCTCGGCGCGGCCGTCCTTGCAGAACCAGTAAACACCCGCGGCGATGAGGCCCATCACCACGGCACCGCCGACCCAGGTGGCAGGCTGGTTCGGATGCTCGCGCAGGTCGCGGAGGCGGGCCATTCCATTTTGCCTGCCCGCCGCGAGCCCGCTGCGCGCGGAATAGACGATTTCCCGCGCTCCGCCTGCCAGCGTGTGGCGGGCGGTATGGCTCAGCAAGTGGCGCATGTCGTCGCGCAACACCGAAATATCATCGCCCACGCGTGACAATAGGTCCATCGCCCGGGGGTCTTTGAGAGAAGTCGCATTCATGATGTCAATAGGGGGTTGGGGGTTATCAATCAACTTATCCACTTCTTCCGATCGCGCAAATGCCGCCGGAAGATTTGTTTTTAAAGTTTCAACCCGCTGACCATCCATATTGCCTATCTATCAGAAAATGGCGCTTGATGTCTTTTTCCCATGGACTCGTGGCCTTCAGGCAAACGTCTTTCAGGAATTGCCCGGTGTCTCATTTTAGTCTTGCATCCGTGGTTGCGTGGTGTTTTTGTCAAACACCTCCCCCCCAATCCCCCCATGAAAGAAATCATCGATGCGTGGCACCGTGCCGATCGCAACAAGGCCGCCATGGCCATGAGTCTGATCCCCGGACTCGGGCACCTCTACAAGCACCATTACCTCGCAGGATTCGGCATTCTCACCGTGGGCAACGTGCTCATCGGATTCGTCTCTGTCCTCATGATTCTGGGCACTTTCGGATTGTCCATGATTCTGGTGCCGGCCGCCTGGGTTCTTGGCGTTGCCTATTCCGCCCTCAAGGCCTCGGACGAGCATGGCCACCACCCGTGGCTGCACGTCTGGAATCACCATTGGGCCGGCTGGATCCAGCGATTCAGGAAAGCCTGACCACCCAAACAAGCCCGTCGGCCTCATGGTCCGCGGGCTCCACCGCCGGGACCACACGATTCTCCGCCGCGCGCGAGGCCCCGCCCCCCCCTACCCCCCAAACCCTCGCGGCGCCAGAGCCATGAAAAAACTCATCATTGCCGCCAATCTCGGAAATCTCAGGGTGCTCCGGCATCTCCCCGCCGGCGAGGACCCGATCGTACAGGAACACCTGGCCGAGGAGCCGGGGGAATCCGGACGGGAAAAAGTCAAAACCCTTCAGGATACCGTGACCGACCAGTTCGGACGTTTCTCGCGCGGCACCGCGCAGGGGCTCGAGACCGGCATGTCGTATGGCGAGGAACACAATCTCAAATCCGAGCTAGAACGCATTGCCTTGAAGAAAATCGTCGCACGCATCGAATGCGCGCTCTGCGCCGAGGGGAATCCGCCATGGGTGTTGGCGGCACCCAGGACGATCCTGCCGCGGATGCAGCGGGCACTCAGTGCCGACGCCCGCGACAAGCTCCTGAACAGCATCGGGGCCGACCTCACACGCACACCGCTGGCCGAGCTCGAAAAGCGCTTCCTGCAAACTCAGTCATGAACCTCCACCTTCATCAGCCCTCATGAACGTGCAAGAAAAACTCCATGATCCCTGGCTCGTCGCCGCATGGCCGGGCATGGGCGGGGTGGCCATCACCGCCGGATATTACCTGATGGCGAAACTCGGCATGCACCTGCTGATGGAATTTTCCGCCGACTAGTATTTCGATAACACGCAGGGGGATGTCAAAGACGGCCTGATTGTCATCCCGCGCCTGCCGCGCAGCCGGCTGTTTCTTTGGAGCGATCCCCATGAAAAGCACGACTTGATCGTTTTCATCGGCGAGGCCCAGCCCCCCGTGCGCGGCACCGAATTCTGCCGCTGGCTGGTTGAGGAAGCGCGGCATCTCGGAGTCGCCCGTGTGTTCACATTTGCCGCCATGGCCACCCCGATGCGTCCGGCACAGCGCTCGAGGGTCTTCGGCACCGCCATCGATGCCGCCACGCTCGAGGAATTCCGCCAACTCGACATGGACATCCTCCATGGCGGGCAAATCAGCGGGCTCAATGGCGTGCTGCTGGGCGTGGCCGCCGCGGAAGGCCTGCCGGGCGGATGCCTGCTGGGCGAAATTCCACAGATGTTTCCCCAAATCCCCTTCCCCAAGGCCGCCCAAGCGGTGCTCGAATTCTTCACGACCATGGCCGGCTTGGAAATCGACATGCGCGAACTGCGCGAACACGGGAAAACCGTGGAAAAAACACTCGAGGATTTTCTGGTCCGGATGGAACAAGCCACCGGTGAAAGCCCCGATGCGCCCAATGAAAAGACAGCTGCGACCACTTCCACGGAGTCCCTGAAGGCGACCGACCACGAACGGATCGAAGCCTTGTTCGATGCCGCCGCCAAGGATCGGGCGCGCGCTTACGAACTGAAGCAGGAACTCGACCGACTCGGCGTTTTCGCTGCCTTCGAGGATCGGTTTCTAGACTTGTTTTAAGATCCCGAATGATAAAGAATTATGAATATATCCACTTTGATTCATGCCTACCTCCTACCGAAAAAAACTGCTGTTGGTGGACGATCATCCACTGTTGATCGCCGGATTGGTGAAACTCATCGGGGACCAGCCGGAACTCTGCATCTGCGGCACCGCCGCCAACGGCAGGGACGCGCTCACGCTGGCCGGTGAACTGAAGCCCGATCTCGTCATCGCGGACCTCAAGCTGCCCGGCCGCAACGGGCTCGAGCTGGTCAAGGACCTCGCCGCGCTGTATCCGGAGCTGCCGGTCATCATTTTCTCCATGCACGACGAGATGGTTTACGCCGAACGCGGCCTGCGGGCCGGCGGCCGTGGATATATCATGAAGGACACGCCGCCCGAGCGCCTGCTGGAGGCCATCCGCACCGCGCTTGCCGGCGAGGTTTTCGCCAGCCGGAAGGTGACCGGGAACCTGCTGCGCGCATTTGCCAACGGCAACGGCAACGGCAAGAACCATGCGGCCGGCAGCTTCTCGCTCGAATGCCTCACCGACCGCGAGCTGGAGGTCTTCGAACTCATCGGCCAGGCCAAAAGCAACTGCGACATCGCCGTCCAACTGGGCATCAGCCCGCGCACGCTCGATGCCCACCGCGCCCATATCCGCGAAAAGCTTGGATTCACCGAGGGCAATGAACTCACCCGCCATGCCATCCGCTGGACCGAGGTCGGCACCATGGAGTCCTGAAAAACGAATCATCCGCGGGCTTTGCAAAGCCCGGCCGCCATGCTAGCCATGCGCTCCATGGCGAGCAACTCCCCGTCACAATCCACCGGATGCCTAGGAAGAATCCTCCGCCTGTGGATTTTCCTGTTTGTTTGCGGTTTGTCGGCCGCGCTCTTCTTCATCGCCAAACCGCAGGATCTGACCGAACTCGGCGGCTACGGGGCGGCTGCCGGGCTTCGCAAGCCGCGCGACCTCAAGGCCGTCATGCAGGCCTCGCTGCGCCAGGGCCACCCGCTCGCACTCAGCGAGGCCGAAATCAACCGCTGGCTCGGCAGCACCCTGAAAACCCGGCAAGGCGGCGCGCTCGCCAGCCACGTCTCGCTCGACCGCGTCTGGCTGCGGCTTGAGGACGGCATCGCGGAAATCATCATGGAACGCCGCGTGATGGGCCGCCCGTTCACGCTCTCGATGTTCGTCAAAATCGAGCAAACCCGCAGCACATCCGGCATGCGCATGATCGTTCACCGTCATGGCGGCAAATACCTCTCCGGACTCCCCAAGCCGATGCGCGGCGGGCGCTTCGGCACTCTGGTGGTGCCGCAGGGATTCCTCAATCTGGTGGTTCCCGCCTTCGGCAACCTCGCCGATCTCTACCGCGAGGAAATCGAGCTTTCCATCGAATCGATGGCCGTCGTCCGCATCGAAAAAGACCGCCTCATACTGCAACCGCGGCCGTCCGACGAGCCTGCCCCGACGTTCTGAGACCATGGATCTCCGCGTGCTCGCCGCCGTCATCCCGCTCGCGCTTGCCGCCCGCGCGCAGGATATGCCGCGCAACGCCCCAGTGGCGGAACCGCCGGCGGCGGAACATCCCGCCCGCGCCACGGACACCGTGGTGAGCCGCTCGGAACAATTCCGCGTCACCGGTGAGGACAGCCTGGTCCGCGGCACCGTGGCCATGCTGGCCGAGCAGGCCAAGGACGAGTTGCTGCGTCTCACCGAAGAGAAGGACGCATGGAAAATCCCGGTCGCCATCCGGCTGCACGGACGGCCCGGCGACCCCTTGCCCGCGCGCGCCGTCGCCATGCGCCTGTTTGTCATCGAGGGCGTCATGCGCCTGCAGATCGACATCCACCTCGGCCGCGGCATCGACCGCGACGGCCTGCAGCGCGCCGTCACCGCCGCCCTGATCTACGAGCGAGCCCTGCAGGCCGAACCCGGAGACGTGCCGCTCCAGGTGCCGCCGTGGCTTGCGGAAGGGCTGTGCGAGGCCACCGCTTGGCGCATGAACCAGAGCGACCGGCGGCTCTACGAAGCGCTTTTCAAGCGCGGCGGCGTGTTCCGGCTGGATGACCTCTTCGGCATGGGCGACGCGGAATTCGAATCCATGGACGGGGCGACGCGTGCCGCCTTCCGGGTCTCGTCCGGCGCACTTGTCATGGCACTGCTCGAGCAGCCCGAAGGCCGCAAGGGATTCCGCGATTTTCTCAACGAAGCCGCCGCTCACCAGGGAGAGATGCCGATGCTGCTGCGGCGCCATTTCCCCGGGCTCAACCTGTCGGAAAACAGCCTGGCCAAGTGGTGGAATCTCCAGCTTGCCGTGATGGGCGGCCTCAATCCGCTCACCGACATTCTCACCATTTCCGAAACCGAAACCCAGCTCGTCGAGGCCCTCCACCTCCACATCCGCAGCCCGGAGGGTTCCTTCCTGCGCCGGCCGCTCGATGCATGGCCGGAGCTCGCCGCGCTCGCGGAACCGGAGCGCCAAGCCGGCGTGCGCCCCGCGCAGGACGTGCTCGTGCGCCTCAGCTACCGCTGCTTCCCCTCCTACCGACCGTTGCTTGCCGAATACCAGCTCATCCTCGATTCCATCGCCAAAAACCAAACCAGCGGCATCGCCGGACGCCTCGCCTCGCTGGAGGAAACGCGCACCGTCATGACGGCCCGCGCCACCCGCGCCAAGGACTACCTCGATTGGTTCGAAATCACCCGCGCCCGCGAAACCAGCGGTGCCTTTGACGATTACCGGCTCCTCAAGGAACGGCTCAAGGCCAATCCCGCCCGCCGCAAGGATCCGCTCTCCACCTATCTCGACCGCATGGAGCGCATCTTCCACCGCGAGACCGGCCGCCCGGCCTGGCAGTCTCCCGCCGACGAATCGTGGCCGGCGGCGCCGTGGTGAGGAAATTCAATCCTCCACCTCGACGATCAGGTTGATCTCCACCGCCACGTTCAGCGGCAGGGCGGCGGCACCGAGCGCGGTGCGCGAGTGTTTGCCTTTTTCGCCGAAAATCTCGACCAGCAGCTCGGAGGCGCCGTTGACGACCTGCGGATGGCCGTAGAAGTCCGGCTCGGAATTGACGAAGCCGTTGAGCGAGACGATGCGCTTCACCTTGTCGAGCGAGCCGAGTTCCTGGCGGATCACCGCCAGCCGGTTGAGCACGATCATGGCCGCGCCCTCGCGCGCCTCTTCCGGGGAGACCTCGCTGGGCACCTTGCCGATGATCCTGCGGTCGCCGTCGATCGGCAGGCCGCCGGAAAGAAACAACAGGTTGCCCGTGCGCACGCAGTTCACATACGCCGCCACCGGCACCGGCACTTCGGGCAGCGAGTGGCCCAGTTCGTTCAGTTTTTGCAATGTTTGGTCCATGATTCTTTCAGGGTTGATTCATGCTGTCTCAGCTTTCCGGTTTCGCCGCGGCGGGTTCCATCGCCTGCTCGCCGCCACCGGGAAAATCATCCGCCAGCAACGAAACGAGCTTCTTGCCATTGCCGGTGAGCGAGGCGCGGTTTTGCACGCCGCTCAGCAAGCCGCGCGTGAGGTGCTGATGCGGGATATCCGACGGGCGCACCGCAGTGACCAGCGGCGCGTCCACCTTGCGGTCCGAGGGCGTGAAGGAGACCGGCTGCCCGGTGGCGCTGAGAGCGATTTCCCAAGACCGGGCCCCACCCGGATTTCCCCGGCAAATCCAGGGATGGCGCGCCACGAAGTCCGGCATGCCATCCGCCGGCACCACCACCTTGAAATACACCTGGGTCGAGGCGACCAGCTCGCTGAAGCGCAACGCGGGATTTTTCCGGCGCTCCAGGAAAAACCGCGCCACATCCGCGCCGATCAGGTTCATGCCGTTGAACAATCCGTGATGGTTGATGCCGCCGCCGCTGTGCCGCAGCCATTCGTCGAAGCGGCTGCTGGTCATCATCGCCAGCTCGAGATGCAGGTGCGCTCGCGTGCGGTTGAGCCCCACGCCGGTGTAACCCATCCGCCCGAGCACCGAGCCGACCACCACCGGATTTCCCGGTTGGCACGTGATCTCGGCGAGATGGGCGTAAAGCGAGTAAATCCGCGAGTTTTCCCACTCGTGCTCCACCACCACGTATTTGCCGTAATTGCTGCGGCCGGAAATCTGGCTCACATGGACCACCCGCCCGTCGGCGATGCTCGAGACCAGATCGAGCGGATTGCCGGCGCGGTCGCGGTTGATCGGCGCGATGTCGATGCCCTCGTGGAACTTGGTGAGGATCACCTGTCCGTTGATGCGCCGCGCCGTGCGCGTGAATCCATAGGCACCGCCCTGCCACGGCTTGCTCACCTCGCCCTCGAAGATCCGGTCCACATACATGTAAAAACGCTCCGGCTCGCCGCTGAAAAGGTGATGGTTTTCCGTGGGCAGCCGCAGGTCGATTTCCCCCCGGGCGATGCCGCAGGCCGCGGCGACGATCATCAAGTGGCGGATCATGGGGATGGTTTTCGGTCAGCGTTTCTTTTTCCCCTCCTCACCGGCACGGGGCAGCGCGGCGTCCAGCGATTGGATGTCCGGCAGGTTCAGGCCCTTCCACACCACAAGCACGCCGTCCTGGATCTGTGAATCGATCATGACGGTGTCCACCACGCGGCCGTTGATGGTGGCCAGCAAGTGGCGGCCTTGGTTCGCTGCCGTGCACGCGGAGAGCCGGTTCGCGCCGCGCGGCTTGAGCCGGAACACCACACCGTAATCGCCCCCATCATTGGGAAACGGCGTGAAAACCGCCATGTCCTTGATGGAAATCTCCGGAACCCGCCGGAAATGCCGCGTCACACCATTCATTTCCTGCGCGAAGATCATCTTCGGGTTGTCCGTGGCATCGGTCTCGACGTGGAAACTCACCGCCGCCTTGTCGTCCTTGTTTCCCATGGCCATTGCCGTGGGCGTCCACACCACGGCCAGGATCGTCAGCAGCACGGCGATACGGATCGGCATGCGCGGAGTGAAACACAGGTCAGGATTTCCTAAAGCAAAAAGACCTGCATGGATCCCGCAACGGAGCCCGCCACACTCCTGTGGCGGGGCGCGTATGGAAAGCGAATGCCGGTGCCGCAATAGTCTCGCGCATGCTCGTCCCATGCGCCCACACGGCAGGAGTGCCGTGCCTCCGGAGCCCGCCACACTCCTGTGGCGGGGCGCGTACGGAAAGCGAATGCCAGTGATGCAAACGTCTCGCGTATGCTCGTCGCATTCGCCCGCACGGTAGCAGTGCCGTGCCTCCGGAGCCCGCCACACTCCTGTGGCGGGGCGCGTACGGAAAGCGAATGCCGGTGCCGCAATAGTCTCGCGCATGCTCGTCCCATGCGCCCGCACGGCAGGAGTGCCGTGCCTCCGCCATGCTCCCTATTGAATCCGCAGCGCGCGCTCGCTTTGCCAAAGGGTGAAGGTCCCGGGGCGGAGGTTCACCGGGTTGCGGCGGATGTATCGCACCGCATTCGCGAAATGCCCCGCATCCCGGATCATCGTATCGCGATAGCCCTTTTGCCAGATCGGGCCCCGCCCGATCCTCCGGGCGGATACACCCTTCCATGCCTTCATCAACAGATCAAGCGCTACGCACGGCGTGAAAAGCAGATGCACATGGTTCGGCATGACGACCCACGCATGATGCTCCACCCGCGTCCCGTGATCATGCATCAGCGTTTCTTCAATAATCGCGCGAGCCTCCACATCCGCAAACCAACAGGCCCCCGCACCGGCATCCAGCCATTCTTCCAGCTTCATCGTGAATCGCCGGTGGTATTCCCGCCGTTCGTCTTCGGTCCAAGGCTCGGGATGGTGCTGACGCCAGATATCCCGATCTTCCTTCCATGCCTTCAACTTTCCATGCGGCATTGCGTCGCCTAGCCGGATGGTGACAAATTGCATCACTTCCGCCTGCTGCCAGTGCGGTAGTTTCGCCCCGTGCCTCGCGGTGATGCCATCCGGGTTGTAGAATTCACCCATCGCGGCAGATTGCATGTGGCAGGTGATGCCGGGCAAGTGGTTTATCGCGGAGCCAGTAGGGAACCCGCCAAACGGAGCCCGCCACACTCTTGTGGCGGGGCGCGTACGGAAAGCGAATGCCGGTGCCGCAAACGTCTCGCGCATGCTCGTCCCATGCGCCCGCACGGCAGGAGTGCCGTGCCTCCGGAGCCCGCCACACTCCTGTGGTGGGGTGCGAATGGGGCTCACCATTGCCGTTGACCGCCACCCCGGCGGCTGGCATGGCTGCGGGCATGTTCATCGATCACATCCGGATCTTCGCCCGTGCCGGCGATGGCGGCGACGGCGTCGTTTCATGGCGGCGCGAGAAATTCGTGCCGCGCGGCGGCCCTGATGGCGGCGACGGCGGGGCCGGCGGCGACGTGGTGCTGGTGGTCGATCCCTCGACCGACAACCTCCGCCAGTATCACTACGATCCCAAGCTCATCGCCGAGCACGGGAAAAACGGGGCCGGCGCGCGCAAAACCGGCAAGAGTGGCAAGCACACCATCGGCAAAGTGCCGCCCGGCACCGTGGTTTACCGCGCCAACGCCGCCACCGTGCAGGAAGCCGCCCAACTCGAACGCGGCGAGGTAGGCATCGACCTCGAACCGATCGCCGACCTCACCGAGGACGGACAGGAATTCGTCCTTTGCCAAGGCGGCGAGCCGGGGCTGGGAAACTGGAATTTCCGGACCGCCACCAACCGCACGCCCACCGAACACACGCTCGGCACACCCGGCGATTCCGGCGTGTTCTACCTCGAGCTGCGGCGGATCGCGGACGCCGGACTGGTCGGTTTCCCGAATGCCGGGAAATCCACCCTGATCGGCAAGCTCTCGGCCGCGAAACCGAAAGTCGCGTCCTATCCGTTCACCACGCTCCAGCCGGTCGTCGGCGTGGTCGAGTTTCCCGGGTTCCGCCGCTGCACCATTGCGGACATCCCCGGGTTGATCGAAGGGGCGCACGAAAACCGCGGGCTCGGCCACGAGTTCCTGCGCCACATCACGCGCTGCCGCCTGCTGCTCTTCGTGCTCGACATGGCCGGCAGCGAGGGCCGCGACCCGCTCGCGGACCTCGAAATCCTGCGCCGCGAGATCAAGGAATACGACGAGGAACTCGCCCGCTTTCCGTGGAAGGTGGTGGCCAACAAGATGGACCTCGAAGGCTCGGCGGAATACCTCGCCACCTTCCGCCAGCGCTTCCCGAAAATCGAGGTCATCCCGATTTCCGCCGACACCGGCGAGGGCCTCGACGACCTCCGCCGCATGCTCGACAACGAGGTCGGCCACAAGCTCCGCGATTGAGCGCCCGATGCCCGGCTCCATGGAAACCGTCTTCGTCTATGGCACGCTCCGTCGCGGCGGCTCGAACCACCACCGCCTGCACGGCGCGGAATTCATCGCCATGGCCACGATGCGCGGGCGGCTCTACCGCATCGATTGGTATCCCGGGCTGGTCGCAGATGGGGACTCCGGCGAAGTCACCGGTGAAATCCACCATGTCCCCGCCAGCCTGCTGGCTGCGCTGGACGACTACGAAGGACCGGAATACCGGCGGGTGAAAATGCATGTCCGCCCGGCTCACGGCACCGTTCCGGAATGCTACGCGTGGGTCTGGCTGTGGAACGGACCGGTGGATGAAACCCGCCGCATCGCCGACGGCGACTGGCTGGCGGTGACCTGAGCCGCCCGCGCCGTCACAGGCCGCGCAGCCGTTTCTGCTCGGCGATCCATGCCTGGTCGTCGTCCGAGAGTTTGCTTTCGAGGGTGCGGCAACGGGTGCCGTCGGGCTCGATCAGGATGAGATTGCCCTCGGAATAGGAAAGC
>JBMTCD010000040.1:0-20620 GCA_049430545.1 Luteolibacter sp. | reverse complement strand
CCATCAACACCGCATTCGCAGGCCAACCGCTGAATTTCGCACCTGAATAGTTACGGGAGGTGTATGAATAGCGTGTAGGCCTCTGCGGGCACGACTTCGGAAATGCCATGCAAGGCTCTTGACCGAGTGCGCCCCGGTGAGCGCCACCACGCTGACCAAGGTGCGCGCCTCGGCCTGCTTGACGCCCAAGCCGATCATCGGGTCCTAGCTTGGCTCGCGTTGGCGTCGACGTTGGGCGAGCGCTTGCGCTGCGCATCCCCGACACTCATGCGCTCGCCCAGCTCAGAGTCCCTCCCCCGGCATCACATAGACGACCATCCGGTTGAGGAAGGCGATGGCGTTGATCGAATCGAACAACGCGTATATTCACTGCCACGTCACGGGAACCCCGTCTTTGTCCAACAAGCGGGCCAATGTCCGCCCATCCGGAACCGACACCCGCCCGGTCAGAACCGCGCCGGGGGCCGTGCAGGAAATTATCAGGCATTCGCGCACCGGCTCGAAAACCCAAGTACTGGCAGGCTGCACTGTTCTGAGGATGCGCCGCGCACCGTCCTTGCGCGTTTCAGTGAACCACTCCCGCGCCGCCGCAAACGCCTCATTCACGAACGCCTCGCGCCCGATCAACGCCCCATCCGTGAAATACCTCACCCGGTGCCCCAACATCGTGGACAAATCGAGCACGGTCTTCAGCCCGCCCGAATCATCCGCACTTCGGCCTTCAACCGCCATTTCCGCTCTTGCACCGCCCGCCTTCCTCTCCAAAGCCCAACCCATCGCCCGACGGCAAATCCGCGAAACCTCCTTCCATTTCTCCGCTTCGAAGCCCGGCCCATGCACGCCCGCACCAAGCCCGCCCGCGCCTTCTTTCCGTTCCCCTTCGGCCCGCCGCCGACCGCCTCGCCATAGCTCCTCCAGCGATACTCCGCCAGTTCCTCCGCCACACCTGCCACATAAGCCTCCGTGTAAATCGCTCCCAAACGCTTCAGCAACTCGTCATCGGAAATCCCGGCTGCCGCCATCGGCGGCACCTCCAGCAGGATGTGGATATGATTGGACATCCTATTTGTCTGGGATTTTGTAGATTTGTAGATTTTCGGTTTTTCGGTTTTTCGGTCTTCCACAATCAGGGTTGCATGGCCATCGGTTGATTGGCTTGATCACAGCCATGATTTTCAGCGAGATACTCTCGGATGATGATTACGGCTTGCGGATGAAGTTGGCCAAGGGCGACATCGCATCCTTCCACAGGCCGGGAGCCTGCCATGAGGCTGTCATCGCCGAGCGCCGCAAGTGGTTGACCCTGAAGCCCGAGGTCTACTGCGCGATAATGCCGGCAGGGGTGGGCTTGTTGGATGAAACCATCGAAATGGCGGTTTCGCAGGGAATCCTGCCCGGGGCGGAATCGATGGAGCCATTGGCCGCGCTGGATCCAAGGACCCGCTGCCTGAGCCTGGGCGGCATGTTGGAAGCGGATTTCCTTCTGATGAAGCCGGACGACGATGGTGCGTTCCGTTTGTGCGGTGGCTGCCTGTGTTTTCCCTCTCATTGGGACTTGAGGGAGAAGCTCGGGCGGACGATGGCGGAAATCCATGCGCCCGTGCCCGGCCTGAATGAATCGTTGGGGCGGCAGATCGATGGCTTTCTGCGGCGCATCAAACCCGGAATTTCATGGGAGCGGGCCAACTGGGGGTTGAGCAGGACCGGCGAGTTGAACCTGCACCCGTCACGCAAGCTCCCACGCCTCGATGCCGGAGTTGGCTTGGACGATGTCTGGTTCCGGGTGGAAGAGCAATCACTCGTGGCGTTGCCGGAACACGGAGGAGTCCTCTTCTGCATCCGCCTGGTGATCCGGCCGATGCGGGAACTCAAGGCCGACTCCGAAGCGCGCCAGGGGATGATCCGGGCCTTGCGGACGATGCCGGAGCCGATGGCGGGATACAAGGGCATCTCCCCCGCACGCGGGCGATTGCTCGAATTGATGGAAGGCGATTGCTGAAACCTTTCCCGGCGCCATTGCACATCGAAGCCATTGATGCCGCTTGCTCTGCTCCGGCTGATCTGGCTTGCTGCGCGGCCGGAAATGACCAGGCGTGCCGGCTCCGCGGGAAACCCAATGGCTGCTGCTCGAACGGATTCTAAACATAGATCATCATGAAACTCGGATTCGGATTCTACCGGCACATGCTGACCCGCGAGAACTACGACTTCGCGGTCCAATGCGGCGCGACGCACGCGGTGGTGCACCTCGTCGATTATTTCAACCAAGGAAACAAGGTGCACGGCGAGGACCAGCCGATCGGCGACCTCCACGGCGGCTGGGGCATCGCGGGTGGGACGCCGGACGAGGCGTGGAGCGAGGAATCGCTGCGCGCGATGAAAGAGGAACTCGCTGGAGCGGGACTGCAATTGGAGGCGATCGAGAACTTCGATCCCATGCACTGGCACGATGTGTTGTTGGATGGGCCGAAGAAGCACCAGCAGATCGAGCGCTTGAAACAGATCATCCGCAACGTCGGCGCGGCGGGCATTCCGGTGTTCGGCTACAATTTCAGCATCGCCGGCGTCGCGGGCCGCGTTTCCGGCGCGGGTGCCAGAGGCGGCGCGCGCACCGTCGGCATGGAAGGTCCCGCCGAGAGCAACACGGCTCCCATTCCCAACGGCATGGTCTGGAACATGGTCTATGACCGGAACGCTGCGCCGGGCACGCTGCCGGAAATCGACCACGACACCTTGTGGAGCCGTTTGGAATTTTTCCTCAAGGAATTGCTGCCGGTGGCCGAGGAAGCCGGTGTGCGTCTGGCCGCCCATCCGGACGACCCGCCGATGCCATGGGTGCGCGGACAACCCCGGCTGGTCTATCAGCCATGGATGTTCCAGCGGCTCATCGATCTGTCAGCCAGCCGCAGCAACGCGCTCGAATTCTGCCTCGGCACCATGGCCGAGATGACCGAGGGCGACATTTACGAGGCCACCGACCGCCACAGCCGCCAGGGCGACATCGGCTACATCCATTTCCGCAACGTGCGCGGCAAGGCTCCGCATTACACAGAGACCTTCATCGACGAGGGGGACATCGACATGCGCCGCATCATGGAAATCCTGCACCGCAACGGCTACGGCGGCGTGCTGATCCCGGACCACGCGCCGCAGATGACCTGCGACGCGCCGTGGCACGCCGGCATGGCGCACGCCATGGGCTACATGAAGGCGCTCATGGACATGATGGCCGCCACGCCGGAGCCGGAACGGCTGCCGTGAGGCAAGGCAACGATGCATTCAAGCACCCGCCAGGGCGCCCTCGGTGACGCCGAGTTTTTCCAGCGCCTCCACGCGACGCAGCAAACCAGCGGCATCGTCCCTGCCCGCGAGCAGGTCCTGGTAGGCGCGGATCGTGCGGGTGGCGGTCAGCGGATCCTCGTCCAGCAGCTCGATCCGGAAACGCCGTAGCCCGGCATCCAGGAGACTGCGATGAAACCGCGCACCGGTCTGGGCGCGGCCGTTGAAAAGCGTGTTGCGGCAGCCCACGTCCGCCTGCAGCCGGTGGAGCTGGCCGACGCGGTCGCGCAGGTGGACGACGTGTTTCTCGCAGGGCCGGCCGCAATCCTTGTAGCTCGTCCCCTTGCTCAGGAACACGCAGAACACGCAGTGCTCCATGTGAAACATCGGCATATGTTGGTGAAGCGTCAGCTCGAACCACTGCGGCGGGGCCTTGCCCAACAGGTCGAGTGCCTGGCCGATGTTGAGGTCGTAGGAAACCGTCATCCAATCGAGTCCGGCGTGTTCCATCAGCAGCCGCGCGGTGATCGGATTGGCGACATTGAGGGAGAAATCGCCGACCTTCGCCAGCTCGCTACGATTTTTGTAGTATTCGAGCGCCGCGAGGTTGCGCAGCAGCAGGCCGTCGGGTTCGGCGCGTTCGATCAGCTTCAGATAACCCGTCTCGCCGGGCTTCAGGATGCGCGGCGTGGCAAGGAGGATTCTCGATTTCAAATTTGAAATTCGGGATTTGAAATCGGCGACCGCCTCTTTGTAGCGGCGCGGGTCTTCGAAATCGCAGTAGATCGTCTCCACACCGCATTCGATGGCGGCGTGGAGATGGCCGAGGTCGCGGCAGAGGACGGACAATGCCGGCTGCGCCGGAGTGCCGGTTGCCGGGTGATCGGTGAGCTGTGGAAGAAGGTCGTGGTGGGTGGTGGTGGATGGGCTTGGCGGTTGGAAACCGCCGCCACGGTCGAGTTCTGCGACAAGCGCGCGGCGGAGTTCGTTGAGCGTGGAAAGCGGGAGGTGGCAGGCCTCCTGCAAGCGGTTGTCGAGCGAGGCGAGTTCATGGCGTGTGCCTCCGAGGCGGCCGAGTTGTGCGGCAAGCGTGTTGGTATCGAGCGGACGCTTGGCGGCGGGTTCGAGCGGGATGGTGGATGAAACTGTAGCGGCGGTCTGCGGTCGTTGATCATCGGCTCGACGGTCATAGACCGCCGCTACAGTAAGGGGCTCTCCGGGTTTGCCGGAGATTGTCAGATGGAGCGGTGTTTTCTTCTCCGCCGGTTTCGCATTCTGCCAGAAGCGGCGCAGCTCGCTTTCGAGTTTGGGGTCCGAGGTTTTGTAAACCTTGTGGCCGCCCTTGATGCGCGCGAAGTTGATGCCGCTGTAGGTTTTGTGAAACACGATGCGGTCGCCTTCGATTTTCCAAATGCGGGCTCCCTGCTCCATGTCACGGTTTTCCCCGGCGTCGAAAACCACGCCGTCGCCCGCGGCGAGCGGCACGCCGGTGCGGTGGCCGAGCTTGATCCAGCCCGGCGCGCAATCCGTGATTTCACCAAGCAGCGGACCGCGTTTCTTGCCATATCTTCCGTGGGTGAGATACGGGTGGTCCGTGCCGGCCAGCCAGCCGGTGGAGAGGCCGCGGGAAAAGGTCATTTCCAGCGCATGGCGGTCGGATGCGGTGACCGGAGATGATACATTCTCCATCGCCGCATCGAGCGCCTTGCGATAGACGCGCGTCACCGCGGTGACGTATTCGGGGGTTTTCAAACGGCCCTCGATCTTGAACGACTTCACGCCTGCATTCACCAGATCCGGGATCAAATCCACCGCAGCGAGATCCTGCGGGCTGAGCAGATAGCGCACCTCGCCGAGATCGCGCGTTTCGCCATCGACGACGATTTCATAGGGCATGCGGCAGGCCTGCGCGCATTCGCCGCGGTTCGCGCTGCGCTGGCCGAGCGACTCGCTGGTGAGACATTGCCCGGAATAGGCCACGCACAAGGCACCATGGACGAATACTTCGAGTGGAGTGCGCGGCGAGTGGAAGCGCTCGATTTCCTTGATCGACAGTTCGCGCGCCAGCACCGCGCGTTCGAGCGGGAACAGCGATTCGACAAAGGCGAGACCCTCCGGCGACGTGATCGTCATTTGGGTGGAGGCATGGAGCTCGACATCCGGTGCAATTTCCCGCGCGAGCTTTGCCAGCCCGAGGTCCTGGATGATCAAGGCATCCACCCCCGCTTCGGCGATTTTGCGCAGTTGCTCTTCCGCCGCCTCCAGCTCGCCGGTGAAGACCAGCGTGTTCATCGCCACGAAGCCCTTCACACCATGGCGGTGGAGCCAATCCATCAGCTCCGGCAGGTCGTTTTCGGTGAAATTGTCCGCCCGCATCCGCGCGTTGAAGCGCGGCAGACCGAAGTAGATCGCATCCGCCCCGGCGGCCACCGCGGCGCGGGCACAGTCCCGGTTTCCCGCCGGGGAAAGCAGTTCGGGAAATGAGGGATCGGCGGCGTTCACGGGCGGCAATCAAGCACAGCGCTGAGCGGGTGCACAGGGGGATTTCGCAGTGGTGGCGGGACCTGTGTGCGGCATCGTCAAGGCATGAGTCCATACCTGTGGATCGCGGCCGCAGCCACGTTCACCACGCTTGTTTCCACGCGTGGAATTCCGACGGCCGCAGGCGCAGGCGCATCAGATTGCCCTCGTGCAGGCCGCGGAGTTCGTTTTCCACCGCTTCCGTGAAGCGCGCGCGATCCCCCGCCGGCAGCCACTCGGCGGTGCGCTTCGCGATATGGCGGATGGCGGACGCCTTGTCCATGCGCCTGGTCACCACTTCGCACACTGTCTGACGGATCTCGTTGCGATGGATCAACCGGAACGGATCCGGCTCGCCGATGATCTGCCGCACCGCCGAGTAGCGCAGGCATGAACGGCGGTAGGCCCACTCGAACACATCGCGCAGCAATTCGACGCGGTTCATTTCATACACGCCGATCAAGCCCGTCACGTAATCCGCCTTGTCGACATCCACGAAAGAAAGCGGACACAGGTTGTGGCGCATCAACGGAATGTTCGCCACGATGCGTGAGGCCCGTTTGTTCACGTCCCCGAAAGGCTGGAGATACGGGATATGCACCATGACAAAAAACGCCTGCTCGAACGGATCCACGATCGCCTCCGCCTTCGCTAGCAACAGATCGAAGCATTCCTCGATCTTCTGCGGCACCGCCAGCGGGTGATAGACCGTGCCGCCGATACCCACAGGCACCGAGCGGATGCGCCCGCAATCCGCGGGGGCCGGCATCAGGTTTTCCGCCAGCATTGCGTGCAGGTTGCAGACCGTGTAACGGTTGAAGCAAAGCTCCTCCGCCTGCTCGGCGAGCATTTCGATCGCCGCCTTGTGGTTGATGAGCATTTGCGTTTCCGCCACGCCGTGTCCTTCCGCGCCGACGCCTTCCTCAAGCAGGCGCTGCGTTTCCAAAAGCGAGTAGGTGTTTCCCTCCAAGCGGCTCGAATTCCACGAAAGATCGATCAGCAAGCGGTTCATCAACTGCCGCAGATAAGTGCCCGCCGGCAGTTCCCGCATGCCCACGTAGCCGATCTCCGCCAGGTTGCGGCGGAGGTCCGCGGGCAGGTAAAACGTCACGTTCGGCTCGTAGCCGGTGAGGAATTCAGGCCGGTAGCCCACCGGCGTGCGCTCGATCAACGAGCGGCCCACCAAGGCCCGCACCTCGCGGCCCGCGGGCGTCAGCCAATCGCGGCGCATGGCGTATTGCGCCGGCTCCTCGCGCAGCACGTGTTCTTCCGCCGCCACCGAGGCCAGTGCCGTGTAGCGCCGCGCGCGCGCCCGGCCGATCGCCGCGAGGCGTCCCTCTTTCACGAGTTGGTCGAGCCGCCGTTGCAGCGTGCGCTTGGGTATCTCGATTTCCGGTCGTTCCAGCAATGTGCTCACCGCCACGCCGAGCGGAAAGAACTCCACCGCCCGCACGATGTCATCGAGTTGAGAAAATGACGCGTTTTTTGGCATGAATCCGCCCAAAACTTCCATATCATGCCAATTTCACAAGCACTTTCTCAAAACCGCGCCACTTTTCGCGCCAATCAAACCAGCAGCGCGATCTGCTCGCCCGGCCCGTGGACGCCTTCGATGAGGATGCCTTCGACATCAGCGGTCTTTGACGGCCCGGTGCACCAGATGATGTTCGGGCTCTCGCCGAGCGCCGCGATGGCATCGGAAATCGTGCGGTGGATTTCGTGTTTTTCCAAAACCGCCACATGGACCCACGGCGAGAGCGCCGCCAGCCGGTGCGTGGTGCGGTCGTCGTCGAGAATCACGCTGCCCGATTCGGCGATCGCCCCGCTGGCGCGGGTGATGCCGAACTGATAGTCATCGTAGCGCGCGCGGTCATATTCCGTTTCCACCGTCAGTCCGGCGGCGGCGAGTTTCGATCCCACCGAATCCATCAGGGCCGGGTCGCAGTAGCCGCGGAGTTGGTTGGTGGATTTGAGGAACTCCGCCAACTCTCCCGCGGAAGTCATCGCCCGGCCATGCACGGCGGCGAAATTGCGGGTGAAAATGACCCACAGGTCGGTGCCTTCGAGCTTCGGCGGTGAATGGGTGATCGTGACATCATAGTCCGGCAGCGGAGTTTTGCTTTTCAATGCCGCGGTGGCGGATTGGATTTTGGAGAAGATGGCTTCTTTCATGGTATTGTTAGATCAGTCGGATTCGACGGATCGGGCGGATCTTATGGTTTTCCGGCCGCTGCCAACGCGTGATCCAGATCAGCGAGGATGTCGTCAATGTACTCGATGCCCACCGAGAGCCGCACCATTTCCGGCGGGATGCCGGCGGCGAGTTGTTGCTCGGCGTTGAGTTGCGAGTGGGTGGTGGTGGCCGGGTGGATGGCCAGCGACTTGGCGTCGCCGACGTTGGCGAGGTGTTTGAACATCTTCAACGAGTCGATGAACTTCGATCCCGCGGCAGCCCCGCCCTTGATGCCGAAGACCACCATCGAGCCGCCCTTGCCGCGGAGGTATTTGGCGTTGGCTTGTTCCTGCGGATCGCCGGGCAGCGACGGGAAACGGACCCACTCGACCGACGGGTGGTTTTGCAAATGTTTTGCCACGGCGAGCGCGTTTTCGCAGTGCCGTTCCATGCGCAGCGGCAGCGTCTCGATGCCCTGCAGGGCGATCCACGCGTTGTCCGGCGAGAGGCAGGCGCCGAGGTTGCGCAGCGGGCCGGTGCGCATGCGCAGGATGTAGGCGAGCGGCGCGAGCGGTGCCGGCAGGTCGTGGCCCCAGCGCAGGCCGTGGTAGGAGGCGTCCGGTTCATCAAACAACGGATGTTTTCCACCGGCCCAGTTGAATTTCCCGGAGTCGATGACGATGCCGCCGATCGCCGCGCCGTGGCCGCCGAGCCACTTGGTCAGCGAATGCACCACGATGTCCGCGCCGAATTCGATCGGCCGGGTGAGGTAGGGAGTGGAAAAGGTCGAATCCACGATCAACGGCAGCCCGATGTCATGTGCGAGATCGGCGATGGCCTCGATGTCCGAAATTTCCAGCGCCGGATTGGAAACGCTTTCGCAGAAAAACGCGCGCGTCTTGTCATCCGCCGCGGCCGCGAAGTTTTGCGGATCGTTCGAATCGACCAAGCGCACCTCGATGCCGAGCGCGGGCAGGATGTCCTTGAACTGCGTGTAGGTGCCGCCGTAGAGGTTGCGGGCTGAGACGATGTTGTCGCCGGCGCGGGCCAGCGTGATGATCGCGTAGAAAATCGCCGAGGTTCCCGACGAAACCGCCAACCCGGCGGCACCGCCTTCCATGGCCGCCACGCGCTGTTCGAGCACGTCGTGCGTCGGGTTCATCAGGCGCGTGTAGATGTTTCCCAGTTCCTTGAGTGCGAAGAGGTTCGCCGCGTGCTCGGTGTTGTCGAAGACATACGAGGCGGTGCGGTAAACCGGCACCGCGCAGGCGTGGGTGGTGGGATCCGATGAATATCCGGCGTGGAGGCATTGGGTTTCGAGTTTCATGGTCGGGATGTGGCGGCTATCACACGCCCGCGCCCGCCAGGGATCAAGCGTGAAGCGCCGCATTTGCCCCTTGCCGGGTGCCGGGGCATCGGCTTGCCTCACACCGTCACGATGGCAGCCCCGCAGAACATCATCGCACTGGTTTACGACTACGACCAAACGCTCAGCCCCTGCTACATGCAGGACGATGTGTTGTTTCCCGAGTTCGGCATCGATCCGGCGCAGTTCTGGAAGCGCTGCAACGCGCTGGTGCGCGAGCAGAAGTGGGACGGCGAGCTGGCCTATATGAAATGCCTGCTCGATTACCTCGGCATGGACAACGTGACCAACGCGCGCCTCACCGAGCTGGGGGCCGGGCTGAGGTTTTTCCCGGGGCTGCCCGAGTTGTTCGAGGAACTGCCCAAGGCCGCCCTCACGCCCGAGCACGAGCTCGCCGGCATCAAGGTGGAACATTATATCATCTCCTCCGGGCTCAAGGCGCTGCTCGACGGCTCCCGGCTCAGGCCGCACGTCAAGGCGATGTTCGGCTGCGAGTTCGGCGAGGATGCCGAAGGCCGCATCAGTTTCCCGAAACGTGTCATCTCGCACACCACCAAGACGCAGTTCCTGTTCCGCATCAACAAGGGCATGCTGCGTTACGACCAGGACGTGAATGACCACATGCCGCCCGACCAGCGGCCGATTCCCTTCGAAAACATGGTCTATGTGGGCGACGGCCCCACCGACGTGCCCTGCTTCACGGTCATGAACCGCAACGGCGGCCACGGCATCGCCGTTTACAATCCCGCCGATCCCTCCGGGCGCTCGTTCCGCAAGTGCTTCCAGCTCTCCACCCACGCCGGGCGCGTGAAACACATCGCTCCGGCCGATTACCGCGCGGGTTCGCACCTCTGGCTGTTGCTGGCGGAAATGACCCGCGAGATCGCCGACCGCATCCTGCGCCGCCGCAGCGAGGAACTCGACAGCACGACCGTTCCCGCGCCGGGATTCTGACCGCCGAGAGTGATGGCTCCGAGTGGTTGCCATGGCGGGTCCGCCGGCTTATCGCTTGGCCGGTGACCGATTCCTCCGCCAAGCCGTTCTATTTCCTCTACCGCCTGCGCTCACGCCGCAGGCTCAACGCGCTCTCCGATCGCCGCGATTTCCACGGCGCGCTGATCCGCGTCGATGGCGGCTACGGCTGCCTCCATCCGTGGCCCGAGCTGGACGACCCGCCGTTGGAAAAATGCCTCGCCGACCTCGCGGGCACGCGCCGCTGGCCGATCGTGCGGCGGGCGTTGCGCTGCGCCGAATACGACCGGGTGGCGCGGCGCTTCGAGCGCTCGCTGTTCGAGGAAATGGAAGTGCCGGAAAGCCACGCCACGCTCACCGCCTGCGATGTGGCGGAAGTGGAGCGCGCGGTCGAGGCCGGCTTCCGCTTGGTGAAATTGAAATGCGGCAAGGACCCCGCCGCCGAGGCGCGTTTCCTCGACGAGATGACCGCGGAACATCCGACGCTGGCATGGCGGCTCGACTTCAACGAGTCGCTCGATCCGGATGCCGCCGCGGCCTTTCTAACAGGCCTGGCGGAGCGCACGCGCAGCGCCATCGATTTTGTCGAGGATCCCTGTCCCTATTCGGATTCCGCCTGGACCGAGCTGCGCCGCCAAACGCGGGTGAAGCTGGCGGTGGACCGCGAGGCCGCGCCGCAGAGCCGGGCGGCGCAGGTGATGGTGATGAAGCCGGCGGTGGACGAGCCGTTCCTGCTGGCCGAGGCGGCGCTGGCCAACCACCAGCGGCTGGTGGTGACAAGTTATATGGACCACCCGGTCGGCCAGGCCTTCGCGGCGTGGGAGGCGGCGCGGCTGGGTCTGCAATTCCCCGGCATGATGGCCGCATGCGGCGTGCAGACGCATCACCTGTTCGAGCGGGACGCCTTCACCGAGCTGTTGGGTCCGTGGTCGCCCGCATTCCAGCCGCCGCCGGGAAATGGATTGGGATTCGATGACCTGCTGGACGAACTGCCATGGAGCCCGCTGACGTGATATCTCCCGCGTTCTGGAACGATCCCACGCCGGTCGACGCGGGCGGCGGCGATGTGCCATGCATTTCCGGTTTGGAAAACCACGTGCTTTTCAGGACTTCCGGCAGTTCCGGCGCGCCGAAATGGATCGCGCTGTCCAAACAGGCGCTGCTCGCATCCGCAAACGCGGTGAACCGGCATCTGCATGTCACGCCCGCCGATTGCTGGGGGCTGGCGCTGCCGCTGCGGCATGTCGGTGGCTTCGGCGTGGTCGCACGGGCACATGCGGCGGGCTGCCGATTCGCGCATTTCACGCCGCGCTGGGATGCGGCCGAGTTTGCCAAGTGGCTCGATGCAAACCGGGTGACACTCACCTCGCTGGTGCCGACACAGGTGCATGATCTCGTTTCCGCCGGATGGCGCGCGCCTTCGTGTTTGAGGGCCATCGTGGTGGGCGGAGGCCGCCTCGATGAAACCACCGGCCGCACGGCGCGTGATCTCGGCTGGCCGGTGCTGGCAAGTTATGGCATGACCGAAGCCGCCTCGCAGATTGCGACCCAGCCGTTGGAAAGCCTTGATGATAACTATCAGCCCGCGCCGATCCCGCTGTTGCCGCTCTGGCGCGCGCGATTGGCCGATGACGGCCGCCTGGAAATCGCCGGCCCGGCCTTGTTTTCCGGCATGGTGGTGAAGCTGGGGAATCAATGGCGCTACGTTCCGCGCGAGGGAGAATGGCACGTCACCGGTGACCGGGTGGAGGTCGCGGGCGAGACACTCAAGCCATTGGGCCGGGCGGACGCCTTGGTCAAGGTGCTCGGCGAACTGGTCGATCCGGAGGAAATCGAGCGCGCCTTGATGGAACTTTCAGGTGGTCGGCTCGCGCCGGGTTGCTTTGTCGTGGTGCCCGTGCCGGACGAACGCGCGGGGCACAGGCTGGTGCCGGTGTTCGATGCGGTGGTGGACCGGAAGCTCGCGGATGGGATGGTGAAATTGCACAATGCCTCGGTGGCGGGGCCGTGGCGCTTGGGAGAGCCGTTGTTTCTTGAATCGTTTCCACGCGGCGCACTGGGCAAGCCGTTGCGCGCGGAAATCGCGGCAGCGGTCTTGCACGTCCGGCCACTTTGATGCGAGAACCCGCCCACGTCATGCAACGCACCGCCGTCATCAATATCGTGGGCCTTTCCGATTCCCTGCTCGGGGAGCACACGCCGTTTCTAACCGAATTCGCGGCGAAACACGGCAAACAATTCTGGCAGCCGGAATTTCCCGCGGTGACCTGCACCGCGCAGTCGTCGATCGTCACCGGCCGCGCTCCCGCGGAGCACGGCATCGTCGGCAACGGTTGGTATGACCGCGAGTCCGCCGAGGTGCGCTTCTGGAAACAGAGCAACCACATCGTCCATGGCGAAAAGCTGTGGGACACGCTGCGGCGCGAGATTCCCGGCTTCACCTGCGCCAAGCTGTTCTGGTGGTACAACATGTATTCCAGCGCGGATATCTCGATCACCCCGCGCCCGCTCTATCCGGCGGACGGCCGCAAGGTGTTCGACATCCACACCCAGCCGATGGACTTGCGCGAGACGATCAAGCGCGACCTCGGCGAGTTTCCATTCCGTTCCTTCTGGGGCCCGGCGGCGGGCATCGCCTCGTCCGAGTGGATCGCGGAGTCGGCGAAATGGGTCGAGGAACGTCATTCGCCGACGCTGGGTTTGGTTTACCTGCCGCACCTCGATTATTGCCTGCAAAAGGACGGGCCGGACTCACCGGTGGTTCCCGGCGAACTGGCAAACATCGACCGCGTCGCCGGCGAGCTGATCCGGTTTTACGAAAGCCGCGGCGTGCGCGTGCTGGTGCTTTCGGAATATGGCATCTCGCGCGTCAGCCGGCCGCTGCACCTCAACCGCCTGTTCCGCGCCCGCGGCTGGCTATCGATCAAAAACGAACTCGGCCGCGAAACGCTCGACTGTGGCGGCTGCCGCGCCTTTGCGGTGGCCGACCACCAGGTTGCGCATGTCTATGTGAACGACCGCTCGATTTTGCCTGAAGTCCGCCATTTGCTGGAAAGCACCGCCGGCATCGAGGAAGTGCGCGTGCCCGGCGAAGCGTGGCCCCAAGGCACCGGTGCCGCCAGGGCTGGGGACTTCATCGCCGTCGCCGAACCCGACGCATGGTTCACTTATAATTATTGGAACGACGACGCGCTCGCTCCCGACTTCGCGCGCTGCGTGGACATCCACCGCAAGCCCGGCTACGACCCGTGCGAATTGTTCATCGATCCCGCGATCCGGCTGCCGCAGCTCGCCATCGCGAAGTTCCTGCTGAAGAAAAAACTCGGCCTGCGCGGATTGTTGGAGGTGATCCCGCTGGATGCCACGCTGGTGAAAGGATCGCACGGCCGCGACCGGGTGCCGCCCGGCGAGCGGCCGCTGCTGCTCGGCTGCGACACGCCGGTGGCCAGCGCGGCGGACGTGCACCGCGCGATCCTCGCCGCCGTGCGCTCGCCCGCATGAAGCGGATGCACACGGCCATGTTTCCGCTGGCGGCGGTTTTCCCGCCGAATCCCGTTCTTGCCGTCGGGTGAATCCGGCAGTAGAGCCCGGGCATGCCCTTGCTCCTGGGAGTGAACATCGATCACGTGGCCACGCTGCGCCAGGCGCGCTACGCCCGCACGCCGGATTCGCCGAATGCCGAGCCCAGCCCGCTCGACGCCGGCCGCGACGCGCTGGACGGCGGCGCGGATTCGCTCACGATCCACGTGCGCTCCGACCGCCGCCACATGCAGGACGCGGATGCCTTTCTGATCCGCCGCGAGATCCCGCTGCCGCTCAATTTCGAAATGGGCGTCACCGAGGATATGATCGGCATCGCCCTGCGGCTGAAGCCGGTCTTCGCCTGCCTGGTGCCGGAAACCCGCGAGGAACTCACCACCGAGGGCGGGCTGGATGTGAGTGGCGGCTTCGCGAAAATCCGCGATGCCGTCGCGCGCCTGCTGGATGCCGGCATCAAGGTGAGTTTGTTCATCGATCCGGAGCTGCCGCAGGTGGAGGCGGCCGCGCGGACCGGTGCGGCGATGATCGAGCTGCACACCGGCTGTTTCGCCAATGCCGCGGAAGGCGACCTGGAAAGGGAGGTTTCCCGTCTCGCCGAAGCGGCCCGCGCGGCCCATGCCACCGGATTGCAAGTGAATGCCGGCCATGGCATCAACTATCGCAATCTAACCAAACTGTGGGCCGTTCCACACCTGGCGGAGTTGAACATCGGCCACTCGATCGTCGCGCGCGCCATGCGGACGGGCATGACCGCCGCAGTGCGCGAAATGAAATCCCTGATGGCCACTTACCCCGGCTGAACCATGTGCATCTTCGGCATCGGCATCGACGTGGTCGAGGTGGAGCGCATCGCTTCCGCCATCGAGCGCCACGGCGAGCCGTTTCTTGCCAGGATCTTCACGCCGGCGGAGCGCGCCTACTGCGATTCGCGGAAACAACCGGCCATGCACTACGCCGCGCGCTTCGCCGCCAAGGAGGCCGCCGCCAAGGCGCTGGGCACCGGCATCGGCGGGCATGCGGGGTTGCACGATCTCGAGGTCACTCACAACGAAGGCGGCGCGCCGGAACTCCGCCTTGCGGGAGCGGCGCTCGATTTCGCCGCGAAACACGGCATCTCCCGCATCATGATCAGCCTCAGCCATTCGCGCGATCACGCCGCCGCCAATGCGGTGGCGGTCTGCGACGGTTGATGCGCCCGTCGTGCGGAGGCTTGGAATGGACTTCGCCATCTGCCAGATTGCGAGCCGCCGCACGTCATGAAATCACTCATCGCCATCATCACCGCGTTTCAGGAAGACCGCGGCAGCCGCGCCAATCTGCGCACGCTTTTCCGGCTGCTCGCCGTGATGCTGGCGATGATCACCAGCTACAGCGTCTTGTTCCACGTGCTGATGGAAAACGAGGGCCAGCGGCACAGTTGGCTCACCGGTTTTTACTGGACGCTCACCGTGATGACCACGCTCGGCTTCGGCGACATCACCTTCCACACCGATCTCGGCCGGGCCTTCTCGATGTTCGTGCTGGTGACCGGCGTGATGTTCATGCTCGTCATCCTGCCGTTCACCTTCATCCAGTTCTTCTACGCGCCATGGATCGAGGCGCAGAGCCGCGCCAAGACACCGCGCGAGCTGCCCGAGGACACCCGCCGCCATGTGATCCTCACCCAATACGATCCCATCTGCAGCGCGCTCATCCCGATGCTCGAGCGCTACGGCCACCACCACGTCGTGCTGTGCGCCAACAGCACCGAGGCGCTGGAACTCCACGAGCAGGGCATCCACGTCGCCGTGGGGCCGCTGGACGATCCGGAAACCTACCGCCGCATGCGTCTGGAGCGCGCCGCGATGCTGGTCGCCAATCTAACAGAAACGCTCAACACCAACATCACCTTCACCGCGCACGAATACGCGCCGAAGGTGCCCATCATCGCCAGCGCCGCCTCTTCCTCCGGCCGCGACATGCTGGAACTCGCCGGCGCGTCGCTGGTGCTGCGGATCGATGAAACCATGGCCCAGGCGCTGGCCCGCCGCGTCATCGGCAACGACGGCCAGGCCCACGTGATCGGCGAGTCGCACGGCCTGGTCATCGCCGAGGCCAACGCCGCCGCCGGCCCGCTCGTCGGCAAGACCATCGCCCAGAGCGGCATCCGCCAGCGCAGCGGGCTCAGCGTGATCGGCGTCTGGGACCACGGCCGCCTCGCCACCGTCGAGCCGGACACGCGCATCGGCCCGCAGACCGTTTTCGTGCTCGCCGGCACCGCCGACCAGATCGCCGCTTACAACCACGCTTTCGGCCGCAAGGCGGAAAAGCCCGCACACGTCCTGATCATCGGTGGCGGCAAGGTCGGGCGGCACACCCATGCCGCGCTCACCGAGGCCGGCCTGCATCCCATCATCATCGAGAAACTCGCCGGACGGGTGGAGGGTTTTCCGGATGCGGTGATCGGCGACGCCACCCGCATCGAGGTTCTCAAGCAGGCCGGCGCGCGCGAGGCATCCGCCATCATTCTGACCAGTCACGACGACGACGCCAACATCGCGCTCACCATTTTCTTCCGCCGCCTGCGCGAAAACCTTCAGATCATTGTGCGCTGCTCGCAGGACCGGAATGTCGGCACCCTCCACCGCGCCGGAGCCGATCTGGTGCTTTCCTCCGCCTCGATGGGCGCCAACATCATCTTCAACGAGCTGCGCGATACCGACAATCTGCTGCTCGCCGAGGGCGTCTGCCTGTTTCCCTCCACCGTGCCCGATTCGATGGCCGGCCGCGCGCTGGCGGATTGCGCGGTGCGCAGCCAGACCGGCTGCACCATCATCGCCGTCGAGCACCAGGGCGGGCGCATCGTCAATCCGCCGCCGGATTGCATCCTGCCCGCCGGCGGCACGCTCCAACTCATCGGCACCCTCGAGGCCGAGGAGGAATTCCTGCGCGAGTTCAAACCCGAACTCGCCCCCCACGAACTCCGCCGCCGCTGGCGCAGGCAGGACCGCCGGTGGGGGTGAGCTGACGGAAACCGCATTGCGCGGAGGACATCCAGCGGCGAGTCACCCGAATGGCCTAACAATCGTCGGCATCGCATTCGATGCAGCGCAGATAGTTCACTCGCGGCAGCACCATCCGGCTTCCATCCTTCATCGGATACTCCTCGTCCCGGGTGATCAGCTCGTAGCGTCCATGGTAACCCAGCGGGAGAGTGATTTCTTGCCGCAGCCGAGCAGATCGGAGAGTTGGTCCCGGGAGAGACCGTGGCGCTCGCGAAGGGCGCGTATGACCCGCACCGCGGAAGGCGCGGAGAGCGGGTGGAAAGCCCGGCGTTTCATGCTTGCCGGCACGCCAACAGCCAGACGGCGGGGAGCGGGAGAAAGTGGGGCGACCTTATTTATCGGCCCAGGCTTTTTCCGCCTCGGCGAGTTCCTTGTCGTCCATGCCGAAGGCACGCAGGATGCCACGGGCCATCATCTTGTTGCCCTCTTCATTCATGTGGCAGCCATCTGTGGTCAGCTTGTTTTTGAGGTTCCCGCCATAGAAATACTTGCCGAAGTTTCCCGGCTTGCCCGGCACATCGGGGATCGTCTTGAGCTGGGCCTGCATGTCGGCATTGAGGTCGGCGAGGAGGCAGCCCTTTTCCTTGGCGATCTCGCGGAGAAAGTCGTTGTAGGGGATCAGCATCTGGTTGAGTTCCTTGGATGGGTCCTCGCCGATCATGGTCGAGGTCAGGACCATCACCTTGATCCCGGCGGCCTGTGCGCGGTCAATGATTTCGGTGATGTTCTTTTTGTAATCGGGCAGGGGGATTCCCTCGAACTTGCGCGCGCCGAGCTCGAGCTTGAAGTGCCAGACATCGTTGACGCCGCAGCTCAGCGTCATCCAGTCGGGCTTCCTGGAGATCACCGCCTCATCGAGACGGTTAAGCATGTCGATGGACCGGTTTCCGGATTTTCCGGCGGGGATGTGCTTCGCGTTCAGGCCTTCGTGGTTCAGCGCCTTCATCACGAGCGTGATGTAACCGGTTTTCTGATTCCCGGACTGGGTGATCGAATCGCCCATGAAGGCGATGGTGTCGCCGGACTTGATCTTGAGTTCGGCGTAGGCCGTGGGAACCAGCAGCGTGACCGCCAACAGCAGTGAGTGGAATGTTTTCGTCATCATAATTGCAACAACTCGATACGGGTTAAACCACGCCAAGTCGAGAACCCATCCGGAAGTTCGGCCATGGCATCAATCCACGCGCACGAGGCGCACGGCGCGCACCGGGAGTTCGATCTTCGCGCCATCCACGGCGTTGCCGTTGATGATATCTTTACCCCGCGGCGAGGATCCGTCCTTGCCGGTCAGGCGGACGGTGAGAGGCCGGTTGAGGACATTGACCAACAGCACCAGATTGCCGTCGCCGGTTTCGACGGCGCGGTGCATCACGCCGAAGGCGCCCGGGGTGTCGCTTCGTGAGACCTGCAATGGGCGTTGCTTGCCCATCGGCGCGAGCGTTTCGATCATGCGCCGGGACAACTCCTCCGCGGCTCCTTCGGCGATTTCAGGGATATTCTTCAAAAACGCCGTGGCCGTGTCCGGATGGGGAAGGCCATACGGATCGAGCAGCGGACGGTGTTTGCCATAACTCATCAGCCGGACGCCCGCGCGTTCCGCCGTTTCCAAAGCCGCAAGGGCCTCCGCGGAAAGACGACCGGCGTTCGGAATGACCAGCATCCGGCAATCGGCGGGCACGCCGTCGCGGGCAAGCATGTCGCCGGTGACAAAACCGACCGGCAGGCCATGGAAGCAGACGCCCTCGTAAACCCGGTGCAGCGCGTCGATGTGCGACTGGTCGTGAATGTAGGAGGGCATCGAAACCAGCAGCCGCAGCGGACGCTCGCACGCGGCGGCGAGCCGCTCGACCTCGGGCGCGACGGCATTCAGCTCGAGCATCGTGTGGAAATACCCGGCGGCGGCCAGCGGCTGGGTCGAGAGGCTGTCGCGGAACCACCATTTGAAATACTCCGCCGGAAACGGGTTCGGACCCCAGCGGCGGTGCCAATACCACGCCATGTTGCCGACCATCCCGTGCAGGTGCGCCAGCCACAGTGCCACCCGGCCGTGGTCCGCCGGCAGGTCGGGGACGCGGATCGCGTTGATCGAAAACACATGGTATTCGAGATCGATCACCGGAGAGCGCGGTGGCAGCGAGGTGAGGTAATCGAAAGTGAACGACTGGCCGAGCCAGTGCAGCGCGTAGGGGCTGCCGTCGTAGTCCGAGGCCGCCATGCGCGGCTCGGTGACCGGCAGTGGCCGCGTGTCGAGCCCCTGCAGTTGGCAGAACGGCGTGAGCCCCTCGCGGTCGATGCCATGGGCCACCGCCGCGGGCATCGGGCCGAGGCTTGAGTTGTCCTGCGACTTCATGTGCACCAGCGTGCCCGGCGCATGGCGGCGGATTTCCCCGCTGACGAAGCCGAAGAACGAGGTCACGCGGTGATTGTGGAAGGTCACCTGGTCATACCACTCGCCGGGCGAGCACGATTCCCGCGGCCGGTCCTTGGGCGAGCGGACTTCGGCGAAGCCCTTGAATTGCGTCCGCCAGCGCTGGTTGAGTTTATCGATACTGCCGTGGCGTTTCTCGAGCCATTCCTGATAACTCCGCAGGCCATGCGGACTCCACTCGTCCATATCGAAGAATGGCTCGTTGGCCATATCCCATGCGATGACCCCCGGCAGCTTTCCAAGCACCGGAAACACGCCTTCGCCCACCTCGCGCACCAGCTCGCGGCTGCCGGGATGATCGACATCGAGACCCACGCCATTGCCGCCATGGCGGGTGATCCCGGGCCAGCGTTTTTCCAGCACCGCCGCGTCGCCGCCCCAATGGAGCAGCACACTCACCTTGAAGCCCTTCGCAGTGAGCCGCTTGATTTCCTCCACCTGCCCGCGTAGCAGGTCCTGCCGGATACCGCCATCGGGTGCAACAAAGGCCGGAAGAGGCATGCCGTGGCTGACCACCCCCACCCCGAGGGCGCGCATCTCCTTGTGCAAGGCATCCAGCCGCTTCTGCGATTCCCCGGCGTATTCCGGATGCTTGGAAAGATCGACCAGCCCTTGCAGCATCATGTTGAATCCCGCGGGAAACGCCGCCCGCCCGCCGCTGCGGAAAAAACCGTCGGAAAAGGTCATCCGGCTCCAGTCCGGTTCGCGCGGTTCCGGCCAGCCGCGATTTTCCCGCAGCCGCGCCGCGGCCTGGTCGAGCAAGGCCGCCGCGCCGTCGAGCTGGCGCTCGATGTGCTGGTGGTAGCGCCGCGCGGCTTCCTCGGCACCGGTCTTCTTGCGAGCGCGCTCACGTTCCCAATCGATCCCCTCCGGCCGGAAATGCGGCCCAGTCTCATCGTTGTCGTCCGGGTGGAAGAACCGGTCGCCCATCAGCGCCTCCTTGGTGATCTCCGGATGGGCCAGCTCCCATTCGAGGTAGTCGGCGAACCATTCCGCCACCTGCACGTCGATGCGCCCGGCCTTGGCCGGATAGCCGTCGTCTGCGGCCACGAGCCGTGAGGTCTCCTTGATCCGCTCGCGCAATCCGGCAAGGCGGTTAGAGGGAGAATCTCCGGACGCCGAGGCACTCGGGAGCAACAGCGAGAGAAGACAGGCGGAAAACAGCGGCAGAAATAGACGGCAGGGAAAACGCATCGCGGACACGAAACGGCCAAAGTCGCGGGATTCTTCCGCCGCAAACCCAAAAGACTTTCCCCAGTGCTACCCAAATCAGGGCAGGCTGAGGCTGTCGCGCAGTG
>JBMTCD010000039.1:0-20810 GCA_049430545.1 Luteolibacter sp. | reverse complement strand
GAATCCGACGGTGGCGCACCTGATGGCCCAGCTGCGCCAGAACCGCGCGCCCGGGTTCAAGGCCACGCTGGCGATGATCAACGCCCATGAGCGGCAGGACGCCCTCGTCAGCCACCCCACCGTGCCGCATTACGTGGAAGGCTGCCGCAAGCGCGCCCGCCAGCTCGGCTATCAGCTCGATGAATTCTGGATGCACGATCCGGACATGCCGCTCGCCCGCTGGCAGTCGATCTTCCGCGCGCGCAACATCCGCGGCATCGTCATCGTCGGCCTCTTGCAGCGCAACCGGCTGCCCGCGCGGCTGGCTCCGCTGTGGGATGAATTCCCCGCCGTGGTCACCGGCGTGCGCACGCGCGATCCGGCGCTGTCATTCACTTGCAGCGACCAGCACACGCTCGCGCTCCAGGCGTTTGAAAAAGCCATCGAACTCGGCTACCGCCGTCCCGCCCTGGTGCTCGACGGCGTGATCGACGCGCTCATTGAAGGCCGCTTCACCGCCGGTTTTCTCACAGGACAAAGCCGGCTGGTCCCTGTCTCGCAAAGGACCCAGCCGTTCTATGAAGTCGCCGCCGCGCGGGACAACCTCGCGGTGTTTTCCGAGTGGCTCGGACAAAACAAACCGGACGTCATCTTCACCCTCTATCACGAGGTGATGCGCTGGCTGGAGCAGTTCGGCATGAAGGTGCCGCAGGACATCGGCCTCATCCAATACGAGTGGCGTCCCGACCACGGCGACTGGGCGGGCATGGACCAGCGCAACGACCTCGTCGGCGAGGCGGCGATGGACATGCTCGTCTCGATGGTCCACCAGAACGAACGCGGCGTGCCGGAAAACCCGCGCGCCACGATGATCGGCTGCCGCTGGATCGATGGCGACACCGTGTTCACCCCGCGGCGGACGTCTTGAGCACGCCGACGTAGGGCAGGTTGCGGTATTTCCCCTGTTAATCGAGCCCGTAGCCTACGACGAACTCGTCGCCGATGCCGAAGCCGACGTAATCCGCCTCCACTTCCGCGGCCCGCGCCTTGTCCTTTGAGAGCAGCACCGCGGTGTGCACGCCGGCCGCCCCCTCCTCCATCAACCTCCCGCGCACCGCATGCAGCTTCCATGGAGCGGCGGAACGTGTCCGCCGAGGCGAATGAAATGCCCATGGACATGCATTCCCATCCGCGCATGGTACGCACATTCACTCCGGCGATCATGCATCGCCGCTCCAGGGCGTTTGGCTGGAGGCTACCAATCGTTGAAAAATCGTTCTCATCGCTCCATTTCTGATAGATTAGAGGAATTGATTATCAATGAGTTGGAAATTCCAGCCAAACGCCCTAATCGCCGCTCCTTGAGCCAAATTAGCCGCTGGCGTTTTCCCTGAATTCTGCTATCACACCCTCATGACACAAGTCACAGCCATACTCAAGGAGGCGGCCAAGCTCGATCTTGCAGACCGGGCCGAGCTTGTATCCTCACTGCTTGAAGATCTGGATCCTGAGCCACATCACGTCAGTGATGAGGAGGCACTCCGGCGGCTGGAAGAACTCAAGTCCGGCAAGATCAAAGGCCTCTCAAAAGAGGATTTTTGGAAAGCATGTGGTCGGTCATAGTCGATGCAGATCATCAGACATCCGAAGCTGGCGGAGGATATTCGCGATGCGGCCATGCATTATGCGGAGATTTCGGAGAGAGTCCTCTCATCATTCTGGAATGAACTTGAAGCGGTCATTAGCTCCATCGAGAGGAACCCAAGGAGCTATCATTATGACCCATGCGGATTGAGGCGCGCCAATCTGAGGAGATTTCCGTATCATCTTATGTATGAGGTTGGGGATGACACCGTGTTCATGGTGGTTTTCAGGCATGACAAGAGACATCCAAGCTTCGGAACCAAGCGAAAGATGCAATGATCAGCCATTGACTGCGGACGTCTTGAGCACGCCGACGTAGGGCAGGTTGCGGTATTTCCCCTGATAGTCGAGGCCGTAGCCGACGACGAACTCGTCGCCGATGCCGAAGCCGACGTAATCCGCCTCCACTTCCGCGGCCCGCGCCTTGTCCTTGGAGAGCAGCACCGCGGTGTGCACGCCGGCCGCCCCCTCCTCCATCAGCCGGCGTTTCACCGCGTCGAGCGTGCGGCCGGTGTCGAGGATGTCGTCGAGCAGCAGCACATGGCGGCCCTTCACCTCGGGGAAATGGCGGTCGAGGAAATCCACGGTGCCGGAGCTTTCGGTGCCGCCGTGGTAGCTCGCCACGTTGAGGCACTCGAGTTCCAGCACGCGCGGCACGCGGCGCAGCAGGTCGGCCGCGAACACAAGCGCACCTTTCAGCAGGATGATCACCAGCAACGGCCCGGCTGGAAACTCGCGCTCGATTTCCACCGCCATCGTGTCCAGCCGGCGGTGGATCACTTCCTCGTCGATGAGAATCCGCTCGATATCGTCGCGCATGGCCACGCGATAGGTTTTCCTACAGCCCGCGCCAAGCGCCAATCCGGCACCTGCCGGCGTCGGCGGATTTTTTGCGTGTTTTCCGCGAAGTCCGTGATTGACTCGGTGCCGCGCGAGATGCCCGAGAAAACCGCTGATGACACGCTGTTGCTGGTCGATCCCGACTTGGATTTCCTGGAGTGGGCCACGCGCCATTTGGCCGCGGACAACTTGCGGATCCTGCGCTGCGACAATGCATCCAACGCGCTCAAGGTGGTGGAGAAGACCGAAGTGGGCGTGATCGTGGCGGCCATGGACATGCAGCCGCTCGGCGGCATGGATCTGCTCGACCGGGTGATGCGGGAAAGCCCGCAGACGCTCGTCGTGCTGACCACTGGTTTCCCGACCACCGGCCAGATCATCGAGGCCACCCAGCGGGGAGCGCACGATGTGCTGCGCAAGGAATCGCTCGCTTTCGAGCTGAGATCGGTGGTGGAAAACGCGCTGCAGACGCGCGAGGAGCGCCGCAGTGCCGGGCAAACCAACGCCGAGCTGCCAAATCAGGACGGGCGGGTGAAAATGATCGGTGTTTCCCGCGCCTTGCAGGGGGTCTTCAAGCTGGTGGGACGCGTGGCGCGGTCGGACGCGCCGGTGCTCATCGCCGGAGAGAGCGGCACCGGCAAGGAGCTGGTGGCCAAGGCGGTGCACGAATACAGCCCGCGCCGCCAGCGCGAGATGATCACGATCAATTGCGGTGCGATTCCCGAGAACCTGCTCGAAAGCGAGCTGTTCGGGCACGAGAAGGGATCGTTCACCGGAGCGATCGCGCGCCGCGCCGGGCGCTTCGAGCAGGCGGATGGCGGCACCTTGTTTCTCGACGAGATCGGCGACATGCCGCTGGGGATCCAGGTGAAGCTGCTGCGGGTCCTGCAGGACGGATCGTTCTCGCGCGTCGGCTCGAACGAGACGCTCACCACCGACGTGCGCATCATCGCCGCCACCCACAAGAACCTTGCCGAGGAGGTGGCCGCCGGACGTTTTCGCGAGGACCTCTACTACCGGCTCAACGTGGTGGAAATCCGCATCCCGCCACTGCGCGAGCGTCCCGAGGACATCCCGCTGCTGGCCGAGTTTTTCCTCCAGCGCATCACCCGCAAGAACGGTATGGCGCGCATCCGCCTCACCGCCGAGGCAATCAGCGCGCTGCAATCGCACAATTGGCCCGGCAACGTGCGCGAACTGGAAAACACCATCGCCCGCGCCTGCGCGCTCGCCACCTCCAACATCCTGCTGCCCGGCGACATCCCGCTCGCCTCGGTGCCCGTGAAATCTCCCGCCGCGCTCACTGCCGCGCTCGATGACATCATCAACCTCGCGCCCGCCGGCGGGGCCGGGCTGCTTGATTGGCTCGCCCGCGAGGCGGCCGGCCGCGCGGTCGAGCGCTCCGATGGCGAACTCAAGGAGGCCGCGGCCATGCTCGGCGTCACCATCACCGAACTGCGCAAGCTGCTCAAACGATGAATTGTCCGGCAAATTTCCATTTGGTGGAGCACCCGCTCGTCGCGGTGGAAATGACGCGGCTGCGGGAGGCGTATTGCCCTTCGCCGGAGTTTCGCCAGCGCGTCCGGCGCGTCGCCTCGCTGATGGTGCCCGCCGTCACCGCAGATCTCGCCACCGAGGCGGTTTCCTGCCAGACGCCCTTGGAAATCACCTCCGGCCAACGCCTCGCCCGCGGCATCATTCTGGTCCCTGTGTTGCGTGCCGGCCTCGCGTTTCTCGATGGATTCCTCGACCTCATCCCGCAGGCGTCGGTGGCCCACATCGGCCTTGCCCGCAACGAGGAAACCCTGCTGCCGGAATCCTATTACCTGAAACATCCGCAGCGGCTCGCCGAGCACGATGTGATCGTGCTCGATCCGATGCTCGCCACCGGCGGGTCCGCCGCGGAGGCCGTGCGGCGGCTGCGCGAGGCCGGCGCGGAATCGCTGCGTTTCGCCTGCTTGGTCGCCGCGCCCGAGGGACTCGCCAATCTGGCAGGTGCTTTCCCGCAGCTGCCGATCTTCGCCGCCGCGCTCGACCGCTGTCTCGACGAACGCGGCTACATCCTCCCCGGTCTTGGCGACGCCGGCGACCGCATGTTCGGCACCGTCTGAATACGGGCTTGCCCGGCCGGCGTGATGATCTTTTTCAAGCCCGTGATGAGCCGTTGCCGCAGTGGCGCGGCGGCTTCCGCCAGGCGGCGTTGTTCGTTTTCATAAACCGCGCGGCCGGCGGCGGTATCGATCGGCACCGGATCGAAGCCCCAATCTGTGAGATCGTAGGGGCTGGCGCGCATGTCGAGCGCGCGGAGGTCCATCGCCAGTTCGAAGCAGTCCAGCAACAGCTCCGAGCCGGTCCACGGCATCGACTTCGCGGCCCATTTGTATAAATCCATGTTGGCATGCAGGCAGGCCGGTTGCTCGTGGCGTTCGCGGTTGTGGATGTCCGGCTGCAGGCGGTTGAACGGCCGTGCCTCGGGCGCGAAAAAGCGGAACGCATCGTGGTGCGAGCAACAGATCGTGCGGCTTTCCACCAAGGCATCGATCTCCGCCTGCGGCAGCCTGAGCCGGAGCGTTTTTTCGTGGCGGATCTCGCGGCCGCGATAGACCATCGCCCATTCGTGCAGCCCGTGGCAGGCGAAATTCGGCGTGCGGCTGCGGGTGGCTTCCAGCAGCTCCAACGTCCATTGCATCCGCTGGCGCGTCTTTTCCGGCAGCTTGCGCGGATCGAGCGCGAGACATCCGTTTTCCAGAAGATAATATCTATCCGAAAATCCGTCGGGCAGGGTGGCAAGCGGCCATTCGAGCGCTTCACCGGCCGCGGGGTGCCAGTTCTCCAACAGCGAGAACGGGAACGGATAGTATTGAAACAGGAAGTCGTGCACCGGATGCGGCAGCCCGCGCGCGCGGCGCATGCGGGCGGGAGCCGTGTGTTTTTCCGCCCGCGCGCGGTGCGCCGCCGCCTTCTCCCTCCATGAAGCGAGTGGCGTGACATCGCGAAAGCCGGACGTGCTCACGCGGCGAGCAAAGCATATCCTGTGGCGTCGGTCCATGACCGGACGCATCACGCTGCACCAGAAAACCATCTGGATGCTCAATAGCTTCCTGAAATAGGCGCTCAGCACCGCCGCGGCCTGCGTGCCATGACGATCCGCATCAATCCGATCGGGATGGCGGAAATCACAAACGCCGCCGCGGCGATTTTCAAACCCGGAAAAACCCGCGCGCGGCCGGCTGTTAGAGCGCGCAGCGATTCGGCGACGACCTGGCCGCGCGGGACATAGGACCACTCGTGGGTCCGCATGCCGGGCATGGTTTCATCGCGCCGCGCCACGTTGCCGAACTCGGTATGCACCGGCCCCGGGCACACCGCCAGCACCCGGATGCCGCGCTCGCGCAACTCAATGCGCAGGGCTTCCGAGAAACTGGTCACATAGGCCTTGGTCGCGGCATAGACGGCGAAGTCGGGGATCGGCAGCAGGCTGGCCAGCGAGCTGACATTGAGCACCGCGCCGCCATGCGGCATGGCCGGCAGCAGCAGATGCGTGAGGTGGGTGAGCGCCTCGATGTTGACCCGAAGCATCGCCTCGATGCGCGGCCATTCGACGGTGGCGAACTCGCCGTAGTCGCCGAGTCCCGCGTTGTTCACCAGCAGATCCGGCCACAATCCGGCATCGTGCAGCGTGGCCGCCACCCTGCGCCGCTCACCGGCGTCTGCCAGATCCGCGGAGATCACCGAGACGGCGGTTTTTGGAAACTCCGCCCGGACGCGCTCCGCCAGGTTTTCCAACAGCCCGGCACGCCGCGCGACGAGCACCAGGTGGTCGCTCACGGGGGCGAGTTGCAGGGCGTATTCCTCGCCGAGTCCGGCGGAGGCCCCGGTGATGACGGCGCAGGAGAAACGGTCGGTGGCTGGCATGGCGTCCCGATACACGCCATCCGCAGGTCCCGCCAGCGACAATCCGGAATTCGGGTTTGTGAAAACGCAGGCCCTTGCCGATGCTGCAGCCATGAATCCCGCCAATGTGACAGAGCTGCTGCAGGAATTGGTCCGCATCCCATCGGTGAATCCGGACAACGCCCCCGGCACCGACCAATGCGGCGAGGGAAACATCGCCCGCGCGCTCGCCGACTGGTTGCGGTCGCTCGGCGCGGACGTGGAACTGGAGGAAATCCGCCCCGGCCGGCCGAATTTGATCGCCCGTTTCGCGCCGCGCGACGGCCGCCCGCGCATTCTGCTAGGCCCGCACCTCGACACCGTGGGCGTGGGCGGCATGGCGATCGATCCTTTTGCCGCCGAAATCCGCGACGGCCGTGTGTGGGGCCGCGGCGCCTGCGACACCAAGGGCCCGATGGCCGCGATGCTGTGGGCGCTGCGCGAACACCGTGCCAAGCTGCGCGACTTGCCGGTGGCGGTGGATTTCGTCGCCTTCATGGGCGAGGAATCCGGCCAGTGGGGATCGCGCGATTTCGCGAAACGCCACGGCGCGGACTACCAATTCGCAGTGATCGGCGAGCCGACATCGCTCGACGTGGTGCATGTGACCAAGGGTTCGCTATGGGCCACCCTGCGCGCGACCGGCCGTGCCGCGCACAGCTCGATGCCCGAGTGCGGCGACAACGCGATCCTCAAGCTCACCCGCGTGCTCGACGCGCTCGACCGCGAACTGCGCCCGGCGCTTGCCGCATACCAGCACCCGGTGCTCGGCGGCTCGACGCTCAACATCGGCCTGATCCGCGGCGGCTCGCGACCGAACATCGTCCCGGACCTCGCCGAGGCGGAAATCGACATCCGTATCACCCCCGAGCTGGCCGCAGCCGGCGGAGCCTTGCATTTGCTCGAAAACACCATCCACGACCACCGCCTGCCGGTGGAAATCGTCAATCCGCACGAAAACCCGCCGATGGAAACCCCGGCGGAGCATCCGATGATCTGGCGTCTGCTGGAAGCCGGCCAGGGCAATGCGACCACCGGTGCGCCATGGTTTTCCGATGCCGCCCACCTCGCCGCCGGCGGCGTGCCCGCCATCTGCATCGGCCCGGGCTCCATCGACCAGGCACACACCGCCGACGAATTCATCGAGATCGCCGCCTTGGAGGCAGGGGCGGATTTTTTCGGCAGGTTTGTGGGTGGGCTGGATGACCTTGCCGCGCGCGACGAGCGCCGTCGAAAAATCGAAGAACTTTTCAAACGCATGGACGAATACGATGCGGGCGGTCCATACACCCGGGAGGAAATGAACCGCATGTAAGCCATGCATCAGCACTATTTCTCCGAAGGAAATCCGCTTGCGCTGCGGGGCAGGTCCGCGCCACATTGCGCCGCACCAAGGCGGCTTGGCGGAATTGGTAGACGCGCTCGACTCAAAATCGAGTTCTAACGAGTGTGGGTTCGAGTCCCACAGCCGCTACTTTTCCGTTTCCGGCGGGCCGGCGATGGTTTTCGAAACGATCGAGCATGTCCCAGTCCCGCACCATCGGCGTCATTGCAGGCAACGGCGTGTATCCCGAGACTTTCCTGCACGCCGCGCGGCGCGAGTGTCCGGGCGTGAAGCTGGCGGTGGCGGCCTTTCACGGCGAGACGCGGCCGGAACTTGAAGCTTTGGCCGATGCCACCGAGTGGTTCCGGGTCGCCCAACTCGGGAAAATGATCCGTTTTTTCAAGCGCGAGGGCGTCACCGAGGCGGTGATGATGGGACAGATTTCGCCGAAGAACCTGTTCGACCTGCGGCCGGACCTGCGGGTGCTGATGATGCTGGCGCGGGTGCGCGAAAGGAATGCCGAGACCTTGTTCGGGGGAATCGCCGACGAACTGGCGAAGGACGGCATCACGGTGCTATCCGCCACCACGTTTTTGGAAGACCACCTGCCCGGACCCGGCCATGTCTGCGGGCCGGAATTCAAAAAACGCCAGCTCGCCGATGCCGGTTTCGGATTCAAAATCGCCAAACAAACGAGCGCGCTCGACATCGGCCAGAGTGTGGTGGTGCGCCACGGCACGGTGCTCGCCGTCGAGGCCTTCGAGGGCACCAACGCGTGCATCCGCCGCGGCGGCGAACTCGGCCGGCGCAAGGACGTGATGCTGGTCAAGGTTTCCAAACCGAACCAGGACTTCCGTTTCGATGTGCCGGTCATCGGCCCGCAAACCATCGAGAACTGCGCCGAGGCGGGCGTGTCCGCCATCGCCATCGAGGCGGGCAGGACGCTGTTGTTGGAAAAGGAAAAAACCGCAGCTCTCTGCCAGCAGCACCGCATCGGAGTGCATGCGGTGGCATTGTAGCGTCGGTCTGTGACCGTTGCCCGCTACCCTTGAGGGTGGTTCAAGGAGCGGCGGAGCATGTCCGCCGATGCCCATGGGAAGCCAATGTCCACCGCATCTGCTCATCCCATTGCCAGTGCATGGACATCGGAAAACTGTTTCGCCGCTCCTTGGCACAACTCACTTGCCGAGCCAGGATTTCCAGAGCGCTTCGGCCTCCTGGGTGTCGATTTCGCGGTCGCTGGTGACGATGCGGTAGCGGCGCAGCGAGACTGCGGGGTGTTCGTCATCCAGCGGGATCGACTTCTGCGCCACGGGATTGAGGTTCACGAAGTGGTGGCCGGAGTGCATTCTCGCGTTCCAGCAGCGCATGCGCTCGGCCTCGCCGGTTTCCGATGCGGCGCTCATCAGCAGCACCGAGGCCTTGCCGCCGGGGCGCTCGCCGGTGATGAGAATCCAGCGGACCGGTTGGCCGTTGCCGTTGTCGCGGTTGTGGCCCTCGCTGGTGACGAGTTGGCTGTTTTCTCCGTTCCATTCCGGAGTGCCACGCCAGCCGAGGCCGCTGTAGTGGTTCTTGCCGATGACCACCTTGGCGTTGTTCGGGAGCTGGCGGATGGTCAGATCGAGCGCGATGGTCCGGGCGTCGAGCAAAGCCATGGCCAGGTCGGTGGTCTCGCGGATCACAACCCGAGGTTCCACATCCTCCTTGCCGAACAATGCGACACGGCCCGCAAGCCGCCATTGGATGGAGTCCGGGCCGTTGGAAACGACCTCCACGCCATCGGCGACGGAGGCACCTTCGCCGTTCTGGATTTCCCATGTGTTGAATTTCTTGCCGTCCACTTCGATGAATTTCCACGGCCACCACAGGCTGAAGTGGTGCAGGTGGTCGGACGGCTGGAGTTCGGTGGTGACGAAACCGGACGGTGTGGCGAGCGGACTGATGAATTGGCTGCCGGCAAATTTTTCGCCGCCTTTCGGCTCTTTGATCGGTGTTTTTTGAAAACCGAGCACGGTCTTTCCGTTCAACTGCGCGAGGACGCGGCCGTCTTCTTCGACCGTTTTCCAGACATTGTCCGCGAACAGCGCGGCGGTGGTGGCGAGCGTGGTGAGGGCGGCGGCGGTCCGTTTCATGATGGACAGATAGTAACGCAGGAGTGGCTTGCTTCTATCAATAACTCCGGCCCCACAGCGCGCGGACGGTGGTTTCCTTGCCGGTCAGGAAGCAGTTTTTTCCAGTTTGCGGCAGCACCACGGAATCGAGCGGGATGCAGCGGATGGTGATCTTGTGTTTCTTGGAAATCTCCTCTTCCTGCTCCGGCGTGCCGGCCCACGGGGTAAGCAACCAGCCGGGGTTTTCGCCGGACCAGTGGGCTTCGAATTTCTCCAGCGAATCGCAGGTGGTGATGTTCTCGTTGCGGAAAGCGGTGGCGCGGTCAAGCAACTGGTGGTGGATCTGGTCGAGGATTTCCACCGCCGAACGGATGAAGTCCTCTTTCACCGGGAATTCCTTGCTGTTGGCGGGTAGGTCGCGGCGCTGGACACAGCATTTGCGGCTCTCCACATCGCGCGGGCCGATCTCGATGCGGACCGGCACGCCTTTCTTGATCCATTCCCATTTTTTCACGCCGCCGCCGAGGTCGCGGGTATCGACATGCACGCGCAGCGGCTCGCCGTGATAGACTTGGTGGCGCAAGGTCTCCGCAAGCGCCATGCACGAGGCGATCACGGCGTCGCGCGAATCCTCCTTCGGCGTCACCGGCAGGATGACGATCTGCTGCGGCGCGACGCGGGGCGGGAGGATCAGCCCGTCGTCGTCGGCATGGGCCATGATGAGCGTGCCGATCATGCGGGTGGAAACGCCCCACGAGGTGGTGTGGGCGTGCTGCACGCTGCCGTCGCGGCCGGTGAACCTGATGTCCTGTGCCTTGGAGAAATTCTGTGCGAGATAATGCGAGGTGCCGGCCTGGATGGCTTTCTTGTCCTGCACCATCGCTTCGACTGTTAGAGTCATCTCCGCACCGGGGAAGCGCTCGGCTTCGGTTTTCTCGCCGGGAATCACCGGAATGGCGAGGTGGTCGCGGAGGAATTCCTCATACACGCCATGCATCAGGCGCGTCTCGGCGATCGCCTCGTCCTTGGTTTCATGCGCGGTGTGGCCTTCCTGCCACAGGAACTCGGCGGTGCGCAGGAACAGGCGCGGGCGCATTTCCCAGCGCATCACATTGGCCCACTGGTTGATGAGCAGGGGCAGATCGCGATACGACTCGATCCAGCGCGCGAAGGCCGCGCCGATGATCGTTTCGGAAGTCGGGCGGATCACATACGGCTCGGCCAGTTCGCCCGTGGGGATCATTTTCGTTTTGCCGGTGGCCTCGTCCTTCACGGCCTCGAGTCGGTGGTGGGTGACCACGGCGCACTCGGTGGCGAAGCCCTCGGCGTGTTCGGCTTCCTTTTCCAGGTAGGACAGCGGGATGAGCAGCGGGAAGTAGGCGTTCTGGTGGCCGGTGGCCTTGAACTTGCGGTCAAGCTGCTGCTGGATCAGCTCCCAGATCCCGTAGCCCCACGGCTTGATCACCATGCAGCCGCGGGTCTCCGAGTTTTCCGCAAGGTCGGCGGCCTTGATGACTTGCTGGTACCACTCGGGAAAATCCTGCGAGCGGGTGGGCGTGATGGCGGTCTTTTCTGCTGACATGGCGGCGGGCGGAATAGAACCCGGAATGCCGCCGGTGACGATGAAAAAACCACCGGATCGCCGCCCTGCATCGACGATGCTCAATTCCCCCGGCCGGTGATGGAAACGATCGCGGCAAACTTGCGGCAGGTGTCGCTCAACGCACGGTCCGTCATGATGTGCCGGAGCGTCCACGGCAGCCGGAAACACCAATTGCCCTCGATGCTGCCGGGGCGGTTGATTCGTTCGTCGATGTCGAAAAGCTCGGTGACCATCAACTCGGCATGGCGCGAGCGGCTGGCCATGAGCGCCTTGATCAAACTGAGCCGGATCCCCTCGGTGAGCGGCGGCCATGGCGCATGCTCGCGAATCGGAATCCCGGCGAACTCGCTGAGGATTCGCAGCGCATGGTGCGCCCCGTGCGCCTGCCCGGCGCTGTGTTCGGATGGGTTCTCAACGTGCCGGCGAAGCGCCTCGAGGCAGCCACGCCAGATGCCGTTGACCGGGTCGTGGTCGTGCGTGGAATAGGCAGCGAACGAGTTTTCCGGAAAATGCTCCCCGGGCACCGGGTGGCCCGCGGCATCGCAATCCCAATGCGGAATCCGGTATCCGGCGATGCCCAGCTCATGCAGGTGCGGCCGGACGTAATCCGGCACCCAGCCGAGGTCCTCAGCGATGATTTCCGCATCGCCTGCGGCTTCCATCACGGCGCGCAGGCGGACGTCGCCATCGGCGCGATTGGCGAACTTGTTTTCCGGCGTATCGTCCGGCCGCGCCACCCAGTGTGGCAGCCGCCCGTGGGTGCGCTCGGCGGCCTGCCCGCAGGTCAGCCCGATGAATTCCACATTGCGCTCCGGCCGCCAGGGAAAGGCATAAATGCGGTAAAAGCCGAGGATGTGGTCGATGCGGAACATGCGGAAAACCCGGGTGAGCCGGCGGACGCGCGTTTTCCACCATCCGAAGCCGGTCTCGAGCATGTGGTCCCAGCGGTAGAGCGGGATCCCCCAATTCTGCCCCCATTGCTGAAAGAACGGATCATTGAGCTGATGGCCCTCGGGCGGCGAGCCGCCGCACCATTCGAGGTGGAACTGCTCCGGATGGAAAAACACATCGCATGAGTGCCAGCTCACGCCGATGGGCATGTCGCCCATCAGCATCACTCCGCGGGCGTCCGCGTGTTTTCTCAAGTCATCCCACTGGCGGTGGCAAAGCCATTGGACGAAGGCGAAGAAGCCGAGCCGGTAATCGACGCCGGCGGCATCGTGCGCGCGCATCGAGGCGAGGTATTCCCGCGCCCGCCGCGGGGTGTGGCACTCGCGCGGCCAGCAGTCCCAGCTGAGCGACTCGCCGTGGTGTTCCATCAACAGCCGGAAAAGGCAGTAATCGTCCAGCCATTCCGCCTCGTCCTTGCGGAAGCGGGCGAATTCCCGGTGCAGCGCCTCGCCCGCCGCATCGAATTTCGTCCATGCGAGTTCCAGCATGTTGCGCTTCACCCGCCGCACCGCCGGGTAATCGACTCGCGGAGCGTCCAGCGCCTCGCCCAACGAGACCCGGGCACCGGAAATCTCCGGCTCGCCCAGCCATGGGACATGGTGCTCGTCGAGCGTCAGATAGACCGGGTCGATGGCCGCCGAGGAGATCGCGCTGTAGGGGCTTTCCTCCGGGCCGCTCTCGTTGATCGGCAGCAGCTGGATGAAACCCACGCCATGGTCCGCCGCCCAGTCCACCCACTCGCGCAATGCGGCGGTGTCGCCGATGCCCAAATCCCCTTCCCTGCGTGGTGAAAAAGCGGGGAGCAGGATGCCTGCCAGGCGTTTGTTTGGAAAATGCACGGACGCAGTCTGGCAGCTGATGTCGAGAGGTGAAAGCCGAATTTCCAGCGCCTAACAGATCCGGCGCGGGATCACTTCATCGAGGCGAGGATCTGATCGGTGAGGATCTGGACGAGTTTCTCGGCCTCGGGGTCGAGCCTGCCGGAGGCGACGTCCGCCGGCTGGTCGGGGATGCGGCAGACGGTGCCGGGTTGGAAATCCACGTTGTCGCAGAGTTGGCATTCCTGCCAGGTGGCGCGCTTGTCGTCCATGCCGAGCGTTTTGCGCAGGGCGATGAGTTCCTTGGCCTGGCCGCCGGTGATGGTGCGCAGCTCGCCGCCCTTGAGTTGGGACGCCACCCACACGGTTTTGCAGTAGGCCTCCACGTTTTCCATCTTCCAATAGGCATCCTCGATGTCCTTGCCCCAGGTGATGACTCCATGGTTCACCATCAGCACGGCCATGTGTTCGACGGCCGCCTCGCCGACCACCTCGGCGTTGGCCGGGGTGCCGGGCGTGCGGTATTCCGCCATGCCGATCTGGCCGAGGAAAACCTCCGCTTCGGGAATCATGCAGGTGGGCGGCTGGACTCCGGCCACGGCGAATGCGGTGCCGTGCGGCGGGTGCGCATGGCAGCAGGCTTTCGCCTTCGGCTGGCGCTTCATGATGGCGAGGTGGGTCATGCACTCGGAAGTGCGCTTGTATTTTCCGGCGAGTTGTTTGCCCTCCATGTCCACCAGGCACATGTGCTCGGCGGTCATGAAGCCCTTGGAAACAAGCGTGGGCGTGCAGAGCACCAGGTTGTCGCCGACGCGGATGGTGAGGTTGCCGCCATTGCCGTCGGTATATTCGCGCGCCCACATGCGCTTGCCGATTTCCACCATGCGCTCCTTCAGCGCGACGATGGCCGGCGAGTGGAAGAACGCCTCGATTTCCGCCGGTGTCTTCGGGTCCTTGCCTGGCGTCCAGCGGTATTCGTAATCGGGCAGGATCGGCTCCGCCGGGGCCTTGGCAGAGGGGGCCGAGGAACCACGCGCGGTGACGAGACCATCGCGCAACACATCCTTGGCGGACGGCGTGAGCACCGCTCCCGCGGGAATGTCGGCGGCGGACTTGCCGGCTTTGAGCAAGGCCTCGATATCGGCACCGGTGTAGACTTTCTTTTTCATGAATGGGGTGGCTGGTAATGAAGTGAATCGAAAATGGCGACGGTGATCGCGTCGATGGGGATTGGGAAATCGAACGGTGCGGTCGCTTCGGCACCCTCGACGATGCCGACGATGTCGCCTTCCCCGGCGCCGAGGTTGTCATAGGCGACGAGCGAGGACTGCGGGGAATGGGGCGGCGGTTTCGCACAGGCGGTGTGGTAGTCCTTCGCGTCGAGCGGATTGCACATCAGCCACCGGCCTCCCTTGAAGGAGGGGTCCTGCACGTTCAGGGTGACCCTGCCGATGACCTGGGCGATGCGCATGGTTAGGGAGAAAGAGGATTTTGAGACAGAAGACAGAAGACCGGAGACAACAGACGGACACCGGAATCTTTATGAATGGAAAGAGGCGTCCTCATCTTCTGTCTGGGAGCGAAGTGTTCTTGTGTCTTTTTCAGTCAATCACTCCCTGGATGAAATTCCGCACCGGCGATTTCCCGTCGTGGACGATGTGGCGGGCACCGATGCCGTCGGTGGAGACGAAGACCTTGGAATGCATGCCCGCGCCGAAGAGGTCGATGGCGACCATCGGCGCGCCCTGCGGCTTTTGCTCCGCATCGAGCGGCTGGCAGAGCAGCATCTTGCATCCTTTCAGTGAAGGATGGCAGTGGCTGCTGACCGCGTGGCCGACGACGATGGCGGGGATCATTGGATTGGAGACTTGATATTTGAAATTGAAAATTGGCAGGCGCTTCGCCCGATGCTTGCTCTTTGTTTCTGATTCAGTGCATTCAGATGATGCGGAGGTTTTCGACGAGGACGCAGCGGCGGATGCGGGTGAAGGTTTTGGGAGTGGTGATGCCTTCGCCGGTGGTGGTGGCGATGGAGTAGGACAGGAATCCCTCGCCGCCGAGGCCGAGGCCGGCGACGGATGCGCCGTTCTTGACGAAGATGGTGGTGTCCATTTCCTTGGCCATGTGGGTCATGTGGTTCACGTCCAGCGTGTGGATGATAGCGGAGTGGCGGTAGTTGTGCTCCGCGCGCTTGGCTTCGCGCACGGCGGTCTCGAAGTCCGGGCATGAAACGATGGGCAACATCGGCATCATCTGCTCTTCCTGGACGAAGGGGTGATCGGCGCCGGTTTCCGCGAAGAGCATCTGTGTGCCGGCGGGGATGGAAGCACCGGCGTGCTCGGCGAGTTTGGCGGGATCGGCCCCGACCAGCGCGCGGTTCACCGAGGCATGCGCGCAACCGCCACCCTCGCCTTCCTTGAAGGTGAAGGCCGCGGCGGTGAGCTTTTCAAGCTGCCGGGAGTTGATGCGCGCGGCACCGGCTTTTTCAAGTTCGGCACAGAACCGGTTCATCACAGAAGCAACCACGAAGACCGCCTTCTCGCCGATGCAGAGCAGGTTGTTGTCGAACGCACCGCCCTCGATGATGCCGCGGGCGGCTTTCGCGAGATCGGCGCTTTCATCGACCACCACGACCGGATTGCCGGGGCCGGCGCAGATCGCGCGCTTCCCGGATTTCATGGCGGCGTTGACCACTGCGGGGCCGCCGGTGATGGCTAGCAGGGAAATGAGCGGGTTCTTGCAGATGGCGTCGAAGGACTCGAGCGTCGGCTGCTCGATGGTGGTGATGAGGTTGTCGATTCCGAGTTCGCGGTGGATCGCCTCGTTGAAGGCGCGCACGGCCATCGCCGCACTGCGCGCACCGCCGGGGTGCGGGTTGAAGACGATGGCGTTGCCGGCGGCCACCATGTTGATGACGTTGCCGGTGAGCGTGGGCACCGAGTGGGTGACGGGCAGGATCGCGCCGATCACGCCGAAAGGCGCGTATTCCTCCAACGTGATGCCGCCATCGCCGCTCATCGCGTAGGGATGCAGCCATTCCACCCCGGGGACGTTTTTGGTGATCTGGAGCTTGGCGATCTTGTGATCGACGCGGCCGATCTTCGTTTCCTCCATCTCGAAGCGGCCCCACGGCTCGGCATTGGAAACGGCGAGGTGTTTGACGATCTCGATCACCCTGGCACGTCCGGCGACGCCGAGTTTCTTCAACTTCAGTTGCGCATCGTTGGCGGCCTCGGCGGCTTTGGTCACGCAGTCGAACACGCCGCGCTGGCCGTTCGATGGCGAGGAGCCGTTGCAACCGCAGGATGCCTTGGGTGCTGGAGCAGGAGCAGCCCCTTGCTCCGCATTGAGTCGCGCCACGACGGATTCAACAACGGAACGGACAAGATCGGGATCGATGGTTTTCATGAGGATTTGTAGAGCGTCCTCCCATGGACCTCGACGCGGTCGATGATGGCGACGATGGCGGCATCCACGGGGATCGACTTGAGGCCCTGCGCGTTGCGGGCGGAGCTGCCCTGGCAGAACATCACCAGCTCACCCTCGCCGGCACCGACGGTGTCGATGGCGACGATGGTGTTCGAGCCGTCCTTGAATTTGGACGGATCCTTGTCGTCCACCAGCTTGGGACGGAGCAGCAGCAGTTTCCTGCCGACCATCTGCTGGTCCTTCTTGGTGGCGACGACTTGTCCGATGACTTCCGCGAGGAACATGGCGTGATCGGGTTATGAGTTATTGGTGATTGGATATTCGGGTTGCGGGTGAGGCGCAGGGCGCCACACCCGAACCATCCATTATCCTCAACTCACTTGCGGGGTGCGCGGGCGGCGTCCTTGGGGAGCACTCCGTCGATCGCTTCGTCGGGGCGGGCGATGACGTGGGCGCTGACGACTTCGCCGGATTCGGAGGCGGCGGCGGCACCGGCATCGATGGCGGCCTTGACTGCGGCGACGTCGCCGGTGACGACGGCGTTGCACATTGCGTTGCCGATTTGTTTCATCGGGCCGGCGAGTTCGACGTTCGCGGATTTGAGCATCGCGTCGACGCCGACGACGAGGCAGGCGAGGCCGCGGGTTTCGAGGAGTCCTACTGCTTGTTTGGCCATGGTATGGGTGGGTTGGTGGTTGTGATTTTCAGGATGAGAGTTTGCGGAAAACCTCGCGGGCGAGGACGAGTTCCTCGTTGGCGGGAATGACAAGCACGCGGGCGGGAGAGGCATCGGTGGCGATATCGGCCTCGCTGGCACGGCAGGCTTCATTCCTGGCTGGATCGAGCCGGATACCGAAGCCCTCGAGCCCTTCGCAGACGGCGGCGCGGATGTCGGCACCATTTTCGCCAATGCCGGCGGTGAAGACGAGCGCGTCGATGCCACCGAGTTCGATCATGAACGCGCCAATCCAGTGGCGGATCGAATGGACCAGGCATTCGATGGCGAGTTTGGCGTTGGTGTTGCCGGTGGCGGCGGCTTGGCGGACGTCGCGGAAGTCGTTGGAAATCCCTGAGATCCCCAACAGTCCGGCTTCCCTGGTCAGCTGGCGGTCCACATCATCAAGCGTGATTCCGAGCGTGCGCATGGCATAGGGAATGGCCCCCGAGTCGAGGTCGCCGACGCGGTTGTTCTGCGGCAGTCCGCTCTGCGGCGAGAAGCCCATGCTGGTGCCGATGGCCACGCCGTTGAGGATGCCGGTGACGGAGCTGGAGCCGCCCAGGTGGCAGGAAACGACGCGGAACGGCTTGCCGCCGGTTTGCCGCGGGCCGTCCTGATAGAGGCGGCGGGCGATTTCCGCCACGTCGTCGCGTCCGCAGAGTTCGGCGGAGCGTTCGGCAACGAACTTGTGGCTGGCCCCGTGGAAACCGTAGCGGCGGATGCCGATCTCACGCCATGATTCCGGAATGGCATAACTGTGGCTGGCGGCGCTGGTCCACTGATAGAAAGCGGTCTCGAAGAGCGCGACGAGTTTCGCCTTCGGCAGTGACTTGGCGAACTGGCGGATGCCGTTGGCGTAGGGCGGATTGTGCGCCGGGGCGACGGCCGCGAAGCCCTCCAGCGCGTCGATCGCCGTTTGGTCGGCGATGACGCAGCCGCTGAGGTTCTTGCCGAGCACGGTCTTGAAACCGACCGCATCGATATGGTCCGGCGAACTGATGATGCCATCGCTTTGCAGCGTGGCGAGGGCGTCATCGATCACGGCGGCGTAATCCTCCACGCGCTCGTAGCCGCCCTTGGCCACTACTTCGCCCCGGCCCGCTTCCATGTGGAAGAGGCGGTATTTGAAGGAGGTCGAGCCGAGGTTGGCGACGAGGATGAGCATTTGGGATTTCAAATTTGAAATTTGAAATTTCAAATCAGCCTAGCCAGGCGCCGAGCTTCGACAGGTCGTCGTGCGGACGCGGGATGACCTGGACGGAGCTGACCTGGCCGAGGTTGGATGCGGCGGCGGCGGCGGCATCGAGACCGGCCTTGACGGCGGCGACATCGCCGGTGAAGAAGCCGGTGACGAGGCCGGAGCCGATTTTTTCCCAGCCGGTCATCTTGATGTCAGCGGCTTTGAGTGCGGCGTCGGAGCCTTCGAGGAGGGAGATGAGGCCCTTGGTTTCAAGGATGCCGATTGCTTGTTTGGCCATATTCTTAAAAGTTTGTTAGTTTAAAGATTTCAGTTTTCAGGATGAAGACTGGTTTCACGCGATTCCGAACTGGCTGAGGAGTTCGGGGTGCGGGCGGGCGATGACATGGGAGCTGATCAGCTCGCCGACGCGGCCGGCGGCATCGGCTCCGGCATCGACGGCGGCTTTGACGCTGCCGACGTCGCCCTTGACGATGACGGTGATGAAGGCGCCGCCGATCTGGGTCTGGCTGACGAGTTGGACATTGGCAGCCTTGGCCATCGCGTCAGTGGCTTCGACGCTGCCGACGTAGCCTTTGGTTTCAATCATGCCGAGTGCGGTATTCATGGTGCTGTGGGGTTGGTGTGTTGATATTACTTGGTCAGTTCGCAGAAAGTGTCGGGCTTGAGGCCGCAGGCGTTGCCTTCGTCGGTGTCGATGTGGACCTCGAGCTTGAACGAAGGGTCCACGCGGACGACGAGTCTGTCGAAAGTCATGCCGAGCGGGCCATGGACCTTGAGTTTCATGGTGTCGAGGTGCTTGACGCCGTAGAATGCCGCGTCGTCCGGGTGCATGTGGACGTGCGGCTGGGCGCGGATGACGCCGTCGGTCATTTCGAAGTAGCCATTCGGTCCCATGAGCATGCAGCCCGGGGTGCCCTTGATATCGCCGGACATGCGCACCGGGATGTCGAAGCCGAGCGAGACGGCGTCGGTGTAGGCGAGCTCGACCTGGTTGAGATTGCGGCAAGGCCCGAGAATGCGGAGGTTGGAAATGACACGGCTGCGCGGGCCGATGAGGGTGACGGTTTCCTTGGCGGCGTATTGTCCCTCCTGGTAGAGGGCCTTCATGGGCGTGAGCTGATGGCCGGGGCCGAACAACGCCTCGACGGCCGCCTGCGTGAGGTGACAGTGGCGGGCGGAAATGTTCACCAACAGGGCATTCGGGGCTTTTGCCGCAACCGGCAGCGGCAGCCTCATACGGGCGTAAACCTGCTCGCGGACCATGTGTTCGATCACCGCACGCGGCGTGGATTTTGAGAGCTGTGCTGGCATGGGCTGGCGTTGTTTTTCCTTGATTTGGATGCCAAGTCAACCCAAATTTCCAAAAATTCCCAACCAAACACAGAAATACCCACTTTCATGCTCGCGATCGGACGCCAACGCCGGATTCTGGAAATGCTGGTCGAGCAGGGTTTTCTGCGGACCACGGAGACAGCAGAGATCTTGGGTGTGACGGATGAGACGGTGCGGCGCGACTTCGAGGTTTTGGAGAAACGCGGCGAGCTGACACGGATGCATGGTGGGGCAAGCCGGGTGGAGAAAATCCGCAAGGATCTGCCGTTCACCGAGCGCCAGGCGATCATGCGCGAGGAAAAGCGCGCCATCGCGAGGCTGGCGGCGGAGCGCATCCAGCCCAACGAGAATATTTTCCTCGATGCGAGTTCGACGGTGCTCACGCTGACGGAATTCCTGCCGGATTTCCCGCTGACCATCCTGACCAACGCCCTGAATGTGATCACGGCCTTGGCCGGGCGGCCGCGTCTGGAACTCATTTGCACGGGCGGGCTCTATGAGGAAAAGTCACGCTCGTTCATCGGCCCGGCCTCGGAAACCATTTTGGAACGCTACAACATCCACCGCATGTTTCTCTCCGGCGACGGCATCCACATGGAGCGCGGCGTGGGCGAGAGCAATCCCCACCAGGCCGCTTTCAAGGAACGCACGATCGCAGGTGCGGAGGACGTGGTTTTTCTCGCGGATCATGGCAAACTCGGCCGCAAGGCACCGTTTTTCTTCGCCAAGGTGACGGACCTCGGTTGTGTGATCACCGACACGCAAGCCGACGAGGAATTTCTCGAAGAGCTGCGCGATCAGGGGGTCGAGGTGCTGACGGCAGGGTGACTGGCAGGCGTCGTCTTCAAGCTCAGCGAAATCCCGCGAGCCGGTGGTTGAGGGCGACCGAGCGGCGCAGGGCGCGCATCACATCGACCAGGCCGCGGC